>CAZXHI010000001.1:0-34993 GCA_964640555.1 uncultured Thermoplasmatales archaeon
TATTCATATTGATTCCGATTTCTTGCTCGAACTGGTCCACTAGGTTGATCTGGAGGGTTACAATCACAGTCGTTAGTTGTAAAAGTCCAGATAGCCCCTGTTGCTACTGATTGGTTTTCATCTCTAGCAATAATCTTCCAATAATATTGCGTATTTATTTCTAAAAAATCTGGTTTATAATTAGGCATTTGAAGATCTGTTGCTAGTAATTCAGGTTCAGGTTCTGTTCCAAAATAAAGATCATAAATTGCTTTATCACCTGGATCTGGATCCCCACCTGTCCAACTTAAATGTGTTTTTATTCCAACATCAACTGCACCATTTTCTGGGTGTGGTTCACTTGGTACATTCGGTGGATTATCTAGAGATTCATCTGCTAATGAAAATCCGCTGCCTACTAATAAAACGATTACTATTCCAATTATTATTTTTTTAATCATTTTTTATGCCTCCTTTTAAACTAATAATTTTTACTTCAAATTTATATTTAAATTCCATATTTAATATTACCTCTTATTAAGAAAAAGATAGAAGATGCTCTTTAGGTATCCTCCATCCTTGTTCTATCTTCATCTCTTTTACGTTCAGGTTCAACTGACGATTCTCCATTATCGTCGCCTAATCTCTTGCTATCGCTAGTGCGATGTTCATCACCAGAAGTGCTTGCTATAACACTTCCGGAAAACACGGTTACGATGAACATAGCAACTATCAATATTACTACTATTCCGGTTTTTATTTTTTTTATCATTTCTTTTCCGCCTCTTATCCAAATCAAACCATTTCTCCTATCTTCACTTCATCATTTTCATCTAGTATGCTTTCATCTATTTCATTCATAACATCATCTGTTGAATCTTCTTTTTCAACTCCTTGATTTATCTCTATTGAATCCTCAGAGAACACATGATAAATAAGAACAGAAGAAAACAATATTATCAATACTGAAATTATTGTCAATAATATTTTTTTCATTAGTTATCTCCACCTCCAGATTGTTGATTATTACCGTTACCAGGACTACCATTATCGGCATTATTACCGCTACCACCTGTACCAGAATTATCATTACCTTTCAATCTATTTCTTATCCTTTCTTGCATTTCTTCGTTTATTGGATCATCAGGCATATTTTCTGATTTTTGTAATCTGTTTATCAATCTACTTTCTTTCCTTGTTTGAAAACCGTCAGTTGCATTTTGAACACATATCTCTGCTTGTATCTTTTTTTGAATTTTATTTTGTTTAAGTTGAGAAAAGATTCCGTATCTTTTTTCTTTTGTCATCTGATTAACCATCTTTCCAATCTGTTGTTTAACCTGCTCCATTGTAAGAGTCCCATTTTGATATTTATTTAAAAAAGAGGTCCCGTTTTCTCCCATTATCTGATACAGTTTATGTAGTTGGTTTCTGTTGTATTGTTTTATTTTATTCTGTATTTTACTAGATAAGTTTTGAGCTTCCTCACAGATCATTTCTCTGGTTCTTTCTCTTAGCTGCTCTATTGTATCATCGTCTAACAATTCTTTCAAAGCGTCTCTAAAATCTTTTGTAAGGTTAACTGCATCGTGTTTCAAATCTACAAATATCTGGACTGCATCAGTTGAATTTGGATCAACATCTATTACTTCTTCTTTTAAAAATTCAAATTCAGCAAGTATTGCTTCCAAATATGTAGTGTTATATTCTAAACCTTTCAAAATAGAAACTACTTCTTCTCCTTTGATTATATTTTTTGCTATAGACTTTTCAAGCTGTAATAAACGAATTTCTGAACCTACACTGTCATTCATAATTTCTACTTGTTTTTGTGTTTCATCATCAATCTCGACTTCGCTAGTTGGATCTTCAGCTTCATCTGCAAATGCCAATGGTGCAATTGATACCATTAGCATCAGCACGATTATTATATTCCATATTTTTCTCATATTATCAATGCCTCAAAACCACATCTAACTTAGTGGTTTCAATAAGTGTATTTGGATGAAACAACATATATATTCTAACCGAAAAAAGGCGGAACAAACCGGAACAAAAAAGAAAAATTACGGATTTTTGAGCCTAATAAGATTTGACATACCTATTTGCTCTTTTTCAATTAAACCTTTAAGTTCTAGGCCACGAATATTTCTTGATACAGCTGCTTTAGGTATGTCTAACTCGTGTTGTATCTCTGTCTGCGTCAGGGCTCTTTTACTTACTGTTAGGAGTTTAACAATATTTTTCTGCCTATCGTTTAAACCTCGCAAATTAATATCTTGATCGCCTTCGATTTTTTCGACAGTCGTTAGCTTTTTTTGCTTATCCATAAATAATAAAACAATAAAAAACAAAATAATCAAAACAATGATAAAAACAAACAGCATTATTGTAAAAAAATCAAAACCAAATATCCCTTCTTCCTCTATTGTTTTCTCGGTTTTGTATTGGACTAACAATAATAAAGATTCGTTTTCACCAAAACCTTTAACAACTAAACTACCAAGTTCTTCACCAATAATTACTGAACCTGAAGATTCCACATAATTAATCTCTGAATTTTTAGGTAAGGTCAATGTAAAAACAAAATCAGAAAAAACCTCATTTTTAGTAATATTTAACAGCCAAAAACTTTGTTTTTTTGAAGTATAAATCTCTGTGGATTCTGCCAGTAAATCTGGTTGATTAGTAACACCATTGATAGTAACAAATCCTGAGTTATCAACTTCGATTTCTAAATCAGCATAATAATCAGTTGCTAGAGATGATGGTAAAAATATAACATCAAAAAATAAAATAATTGCAATTATAATATTTATTATATATACATTCTTAAGTTCCATCAAATATCACATTATAAGTTTGAATTGCATTAGGTATCACAATAACTTTTATATAACTTTTAGGAAAAACACAATTCACCCAAACGGAATCGCAGATGCTCAATCATTAAGATTAGAAGTTGATAATGAACATAGATTTGGAAGAAATAGTATAATTCATGTTAATCCTTCAGGTGCAAGTGCAATTGAGATCCCAAGTGAAGTTATTAATAGAATCTCTCCAGGTAATTGTATTGATTTAGTAAGGATAAGTATTTCATCTGAATTTAGAAATGCTATCGAAATATCACGTCAAATTTGGCAAATATAGTCCCGTTGCTTAATAAATCGAATGATTAATGGAACAGTGATTAAAGGGTCTTGTTCTTGGTAGGATTTAAGTTGAGGTTTTCTAAACAGTGATTTTTATTGTATTGGAGCAATACCTTGTAGGTTTTTGACGGACCTTGTAAGAGAAAAAAGGTACGGACCTGGTGGGTTAGAAAGATTTTACAGGATAAAAACGATATTTTTTGAAAAAGTGTCCCTTATTCCATTTTACCGGTAAAAGCTAGTTCAAATCTCGTGCTTGGTGTATCATGAAGATGGTTGATAGACAAAATAACTATAAAACATTATCTTGATTTCTTTTTGATTTTATGAAAAAATTTGATGAATTTATTTCAGATGATATCATTAATTGGCTACTGGAGGAGGATAATCCCCCTGTGAAATATTATACTCTTGTTGATTTACTAGGAAAAACATTTGATGATGAAGAGGTTACGACAGCCAAAGAGCAAATAATGAAAACAGGTGCTGTCCCAAAGATTTTATCAAAACAGGAGCCAGGTGGTTATTGGGGCATACAGAATGATTTCTATGTTCGATCCAAATACAAGGGCACAGTTTGGAATCTTATTATTCTAGCAGAGCTGGGTGCAGATGGTGAGGATTCCAGTATTAAAAAAACTTGTGAGTTTATTTTTAAAAAATCTCAAGATCCAACAAGTGGTGGTTTTTCCTATGCCAGCACCACCGCTGGTGGTGGTGCCCCAGGTAAGGTGTTACCATGTCTAACTGGTAACATGATTTGGAGTTTGATTCGTTTAGGATATTTAGATGATCCGCGGGTTCAAAAAGGAATTCAATGGATAACGAAGTATCAACGTTTCGATGACGGCGAACAAAATTTACCAAAGGACTGGCCTTATAAAGCACATAAGGCTTGTTTTAGTAAGCACTCCTGTCATATGGGTGTTGTAAAAACTTTGAAAGCTCTCGCTGAAATCCCTAGAAACAAGAGAACCCCTAATGTTAAAAATACGATAAATCAAGCCGTAGAATATCTTTTGATTCATCATATTTACAAAAGAAGCCATGATCTTTCAAAGAAATCAAAACCTGGTTGGCTTCGTCTTGGTTTCCCACTTATGTATCAGACAGATATTCTTGAGATACTTGATATTCTTACAAGACTAGGCGTAAAAGATGAAAGAATGCAGGATGCTATGGATATAGTTGTTTCTAAACAAGATGATCAAGGACGATGGATACTTGAAAATACGTTTAATGGTCGGTTTATCACTAATATTGAAACCAAAGGTAAACCTAGTAAATGGATTACTCTTAATGCTATTAGGGTATTGAAAAAATATAATGGTTAAAGTTTTTTTATTTTCTTCTTCCATATGAACTGATTTCATTTCCACAAAAATGAACACTAACCTGAAACCTTTAGTTTACTTTTCCCCAGCAACTTTGTGCCTTCTGATAAAATGTATTAAACTCTAATCAAAACCTTGATTAGATTATCTCATATTTTTCAGATACTCTTTGATAGCACGTTTTGATGAATGCCACACATTTTCAATTTTAACAGCATCAAGTTTACCTTGTCTAGCACGAAGACTAAGATATTCCTGAGAATATGGGGATTGTTTTGCCAGATCTTTAAGAGAAATGAGGTGCTCTTCTTCAACGAAACACGAAAGATAGTATTGCAAAGATTCATGAACCAAACGTGTGATAAATGTTGCAAACTCTGATAAATTACCATGATCTGCTTTGTTTAAACCTTTATAATATTTTTCCCGATCTTGTTTTTTAACGATTATCGGCGGATACCCCTGTCTGACGAGATAAAAATTCGTAAGTAATCGAGCAGTTCTTCCGTTTCCGTCATGGAAGGGATGGATTCTTACAAGTTCGTGATGAATGTACGCAAATTTATGAATTGGATGCAGTTTTAATTGTTGAATATTTTTAATATATACATCCATTAATGGAATGATCTTTAGATAACTTGGAGGGCTTACATCTGCTCCAGTTATTCTAATATTTTCTGTCCTGTGTTGGCCAGGGTTCTTTAAAATCCCTTTTGTCACACACTCATGGATTTGTTGAATAATTTCCTGGGTAATTTTTGCTTTTCCCTGAGACAGTGACATTATTAAGTCAAAGGCATCTGCATCATTTTGTGCTTCGATATGATCTTTCAAAGGTTTACCACCAATGGTGATACCTTCTTCAAGTACCAGTTTTGTTTCTTGTAATGTTAATGTGTTTCCTTCGATAGCATCAGAATGATAAGTATGTCGAAGCCTAATATCTTCAAGCAATTTCTTTAATGCATCTTTAGGAAGTGGCCTAAGATTATCTAACCGTTTTTTCTTTTCTTCTACTCTTTTTAGTAATAATTCATCAATGTAAATATCGGTATCGGCATATTTCATAATATACCGATATGTATCTACTGGTTTATATCGGTATCGTTCAAATATGACAAAAGCCGATACATATTCCAAACTCTAATCATAACCTTGATTAGGCTTTGCTTCCACTCATGTAAAAATTACAACGAGACTCTAATCATAGGTTAATGATTAGAAACTCGTTAGGTATTCTCAATTTGTGTTTGTGGAGGTTGGACTGTTTACTATACTATCAATGATATCTTTAAAGAAAAGAAAAATAGAGAGTATATTGGATCACAGGGTATCGATATTGGATTCTCACTTAAGCCCATGATGACAAAAAGTGAACTAGAATCAACAAACCTCTTTAAAATCTCAACTCAATCTGTATAAATATGGAGATATGCAAACCTATATAAATAAGTAAAATACTGTTGGACGTGATAAAATAAAAAATACAAAGAGTTCTAGAGAGCAATAATTAAGAAGAAATTAGAATTTAACAGTTATTTGTCTTTTTTATCATCACTTTAAAAAAACAAAATATGAATTGGAGTAAAAGAAATGTACAAAACCAAAAAACAAACAAAAAATATGAATAAAACAATGAACGAAAACAAATGCGTACAAACTTTTTAAAAAATTAAAAAAAGTCATGCAAAAAACAATTATTTTATAAGGAAAGGATTAAAAAATGAAATTTAATGAAATTAATATTAACGAAAAACTTAAAGATAAAACGAATGAACTAGAATTTAAAGAACTCACACTGATACAAGAGAAATGTATACCTGAAATCATCAAAGGAAAAGATGTAGTAGGACAAGCAGAAACAGGATCAGGAAAAACTGTTGCTTTTTGTCTACCATTACTTGATAAAATAACCCCTGGAGATGGAATACAAACAGTGGTGCTAACACCAACCAGAGAACTATGTGTACAGGTAACAGACGTATTCAAAGAATTTGGAAGGACTCTAAAAATCAAGGCAACCAGCGTCTACGGCGGAGTCAGCATAGAACCGCAAATAAAACGTATACGAAGATCAGAAGTTATAGTTGGAACACCTGGTAGAATGCTTGATCATTTACGTAGACAAACAATGGATCTAGGAAGAATTAGATTTCTTGTTCTTGATGAAACT
This sequence comes from uncultured Thermoplasmatales archaeon, assembly GCA_964640555.1. Lineage (GTDB taxonomy): Archaea > Thermoplasmatota > E2 > DHVEG-1 > DHVEG-1 > JAUWWG01. Next base: position 6,642 of record CAZXHI010000001.1, read on the forward strand.
GATAAAATGCTTGAGATGGGTTTCATCGACGATGTAGAAAAAATCATAAATTACATGCCAGAACAAAGACAAACTCTCATGTTCAGTGCAACTATTGAAAGAAGCATTCATAGACTTATGCAAAGACATCTCAACAACCCTAAGATTATTAAAACTAAATCCCAGGTGGATAAAAGCAAACTACACCAGACTTATTATGATATTTATCAACGGACTGACAAATTCTCAATTCTTGTTCATCTCCTTAAAACTAATAAAGATGGACTTGCAATTATTTTTTGTGCAACACGTCGTGAATGTGACATTATTGAAAAAAACCTAAGATTTCATGGTATTAAATCATCAGCTATCCATGGAGGTATGAATCAGAATAAAAGAATGAAATCTCTTGACGCATTAAAAGAACAGAAAACAGATGTTCTTGTTGCAACTGATGTCGCAGCCAGAGGCCTCGATATAAAAAATGTCTCCCATATCTATAACTACGATGTGCCAAAGACCGCTATTGAGTACATACATCGAATAGGTAGAACAGCACGTGCTGGAGAAAATGGTGCTGCAATTACCCTGCTCACAGGACCCGATCATGAAAATTTCAGACGAGTTCAAAGCAATGAAGAACTCAACATTGAAGAAGCAGATATTCCAGAGTTTAAAAAAGTAAGTTTTTCAAGAAAAATGGATCATGAGAAAAAACCTTCTCAAAACAAACATTGGAATAATAATCAAAGCAATAATAACAATAGAAATTATAGACATGGGAATAAAACTTCAAATAATAACAATAGAAATTATAGACATGGGAATAAAACTTCACAAAAATCCTATTAAATTTTTTCTATAGATCGTATTTTTATAATATTTAAGTAAGTATTATATATTGCATTCTATACAGTGTTTCTCCTGTAAAACAGGCCTAACCCGCCAGGTCCGTCTAAAACTCACTTGACATTGTTCCAAAACATTAAGAAACCGTTTTTTATATTCCCTAAATGTGAGTTTAAAAGAACTTTTAATCTTCCAATAATGGTGATTATATGAGTATACAAAATAATGAAAGTAATAAGTTAAGTTACACGAATACAGGTTCCAAAAAACCACTCCTTTGGGCAACAATCGGCTATAGATTAAAACATGCTGCTGAGAGATATCCAGACAACGACGCTCTTGTAGCAGTTTGGAGAAACGAAAGATATACCTATGAGCATTTTTACAAAATATGTAGAAGAGCTGCAAAAGGGCTCATGCACATGGGAGTTAAGAAGGGCGACAGGGTTGGCATTTTGGCTACAAACTATACTGAATGGGTTATAACCCAATTCTCCACTGCCATGATCGGTGCTGTTTTAGTAACGATAAACCCTGCTCTCCGCGAAAATGAACTAGAGTATGTACTAAGAGATTCAGAATGTCAAACACTTATTTCAATTGAGAAATTCAAATTCTCTAAATATGTTGACATGTTTTACAATATGTTCCCTGAAGCAAAAGAGCAAACGCCTGGGAAGTTGTTTTCATATAAATTCCCTAAACTTAAAAATGTAATAGTTTTAAGTGAAGAAGGTAGACCTGGAATGTACACCTCTGGTGATGTATTAACCCATGGAAAAGAAGTTTCCAACGAAGAATTTGCCCAACGAGAAGCAGAGTTAGACCCTGATGATGTAATAAATATACAATACACATCGGGAACAACCGGTTTTCCTAAAGGTGCATGTCTAACACATCATAACATTGTAAATAACTCTTATTTTGTCGGAGAAAACATGCAATTTACTCATAATGATCGATTATGTATCCCAGTACCATTCTACCACTGTTTCGGAATGGTCCTTTCAAACATGCTTTGTGTGAACTATGGAGCAACAATGGTACTACCAAATGAGTTCTTCGACCCGTTTGCAACTTTAAAAGCTGTTGAACAAGAAAAATGTACAGCAATGCATGGAGTACCAACAATGTTTATTGCTCAATTTGAACATCCCAAGTTCAACACTGTAAATCTTTCAACTCTTAGAACAGGCATTATGGCAGGAGCTCCATGTCCTATTGAGCTAATGAAAAAAGTTAGAGAGAAAATGGGAATTAAAGATATAACAATATGCTATGGCCTCACTGAGGCATCACCTGTTACAAATCAAACAAGACATGATGAACCTGTAAAAATACGTGTCGAAACGGTGGGAAGACCATTGCAGCATACAGAAATTAAAATAATTGACCCAGATACAGGCAAAGTGGTACCAGTTGGAATACAAGGTGAGATATGTGTTAGAGGCCCCCAGATAATGAAAGGTTATCATAACAAACCTGAAGAAACAAAAAAAACAATTGATGAATCAAAATGGTTACACACTGGAGATCTTGGTACCATGGATGAACGAGGATATTGTCGAATAACAGGACGTCTAAAAAATATGATAATAAGAGGGGGAGAAAATATTTATCCTCGTGAGATAGAGGAATATTTATACAGTCACTCTGATATTATTGATGTCCATGTATTTGGAGTACCTGATAAAAAATATGGTGAAGAAATTGCAGTTTGGATCAAAATCAGAGCGAAATCAAAATTAACTGAAGAAGATGTTAGAAATTTCTGCAAGGGAAAAATATCACATCAGAAAATACCTAAGTATATTAAATTCGTAGACACTTTCCCAATGACTGCAACTGGTAAAATACAAAAATTCAGAATGAAAGAAGTCTTTGCAGAAGAACTTGATTTAACTTAAAAACAATTTATTGGGTATTACTTTCAAAAGAAAAAGGAAGGCTTAGTGAGTTAAAATTGTAAAAGTCAAACTACGCGTTTTTATTAAATTAATCAGGTTGAATTATTTGATTTGCGCTGTATAGGCCTGTTATATATGATTCTTCCAAACCTGCTATGTTGTAGTCACCAATAAGATACATATTATTTCCTCTATTGCTTTCAATAAGATTATGTCCATTAATTGTTCCAGCAGGTCTCCATTGTTTACTTGCGATAATAATATAAGGATTTTCAAAATAGTCTTTCAAATCAGGCATCTCACTTTTATAATAAAAAAGATAAGTACCGTCTTTTAAATCAGCAACTGCTTGAACATTTCCCGATGGTGAAAATAACTGATAGTTTTTCCACGATATTTCTTTTTTTGCAATGCCTTTTACATGAATCATATTTGTATTTACTGGGATGTTTACCTTTTTGACACCTGCAAAATCTTTAGACCAGGAAATCTCTGTTGCCAAAACAATATTTTTTGAATATAAGATAGCATCAGCGGTTTTAATCTTATACCTAGCATCCTTAAATTTTATATCTGTTACACTCCCAATTTTTATTTTATCTTGAAAGGGTTTTATCATTTTTTCTTCTTCAAATGTAAATGTATAAATTGGTGTTACAAGAGGTATTAGAAATTGTAAAAAACTAAAAGCGTTCATTTCAGAAACCTTAGAAAAAGTTGTAGAATACAAGGCTTTAGAAAGATACATATCTGTCCCTGAAACAATTTTATGCTCTTTGATAAAATTTGATGCTTTTTGCATATATAAATCATGTAAAAAAGAATCGTTTTCAATAGCTTTTTTCTGAGAAATAATCTCTGAAGTTTTCCTTAATAAGCGTAATTTTTTTCTAAATTTGTATAGTAATTTATATGCCTTTACAAATTGAGATAGATGCCTTATGAGTTTCGGTTCAAAAAGAACATATGTATTTTTATTTTCATGAAAACAAAAATCTCTCAACCGTATTCTTGATTTTAGAGTAACATGTTTTAAAACATTATCATAATCAGAGCAGACAAAAAAAGCACCATAATTTGCGTTTTCATCCTCCGAGGTAAGAATACGTCCGCCTATATCTTTACTTATAATTAAAAAATCTTGATCGTACTTGTTAAGTTGTCTGGCGCAAGCAAGCCCTGATATACCTGCTCCAATAATTATTGTATTATATGTTCTATTTGACATTTTTTTATTGTAATGCCGTTCATAAGTTAAATCTTTAATCTATTGCTTATAATTTCCTTTGCAGATGCAGAAAGGTACTCTCATGAATCAGAACTTCATTATTTTAACAGATACGCCCTTCTAGGAATAGAAAACAGTTAGCAGGTTCAGAAGAATTAAACTCTAATCGTATGGTAGTGGTTATAGTTAGTATTTCTCCTTAAAACTCTAATCATAGTCTCACGATTAGAGGTATTTTATAATAATATCAACATAATATTTTCAATGAACTAAGAATACTATTTATAAATCATTTAAACCTAAACTTTTATTATCATCAAATTGTTCATGCTTTTCTTGCGCAGGGGTAGCCAAGCCAGGTCAACGGCGATAGACTCAAGATCTATTCCTGTAGAGGTTCGAGCGTTCGAATCGCTCCCCCTGCATCTTTTACCTTCCAAACAAACTTTGGCAAAACGCCCTAAGAAGTTTTTACCGCTCTTCCTTTTCCAATAACATGAAGTTTTTTAGCGTTTAAATCGAGTAATAAAAATGTATCATCTTTTGTGTAAACTATTTGTTTTTCTAATTCTAATGTTATTGTGTTTTCCTTCATATCTGCAATTTTTGCTGGTACGGTTTGCATACCTGCGGTAACATGGAATAACCCTTCTTGTAATTCGCCCGGGTAAAACTTATTCTTTTCAAAAGAAAGGGTTAGTTTTGTAGATACTTCGCAATCTTCAGGGGCACATATGAAAAACCCGCGTTTCATCTCTTCAGCCGCAGCTCCCTTTATGGCAAGACCAACTCTTGATCCTGCCTCTGCCTCGTCAAAATTTTTGTCTTGCATTTGAATTGAACGTACAATTACTTCTTTATTTGTAGGCATTAACGAAAGCTTGTCATGTTTTTTTAGAGTTCCTTTTTTTACAAATCCAAGGAGTACTTCTCCAACCCCTTTGACACTAAATGCTTGATCTATTACGACCACGGGAGATGTATCTACGACTCTCTTAGGATCTACCTTTTGTAGTAATTCAAATATTTTGGTGATATCTCTTTCAATAATTACAAATGATTTGAGTGATGTATCCTGGGTTATTTTTTCTATTTGACTCGTATCAGCATAAGGTGGTGATAATATAATTCCTTTAGAAATGCCAAATGAGTCAAACATAATTACAGTTTCACCTAGCTCGCGAGTGAGTTCTGTAAATGAAATTATGGCAAAATCTATACAGGACATTATCTGACTTTTTGCAGATAATTTTCCCTCTACCGGTTGCATGAATGTAAAAATACAGTCATCTGTTTTTCTGTTGAACATAATAATATCTGTTTCAGATCCTTTTTTACCAAGATCTTTACCAAGTTCTTCATCGTGAAATAGTCCAACTGTAATATTTTTCATTAAGGGGGCATAGTCAAATTATAAATAAATCTATTTGTCCGTCTACCAAATAATTAATGTAACAAGATACAATATTGGCTTATTGTGGAATACGAATTAATAATTGTTAGGTATGGTGAAATAGCATTAAAAGGCAAGACGACACGCAGACATTTTGAAAACTGCCTGATAAGCAATATAAAAAACGCATTAAATAGAGAACAGCTCACACATAGGATAAAAAAAGAATGGGGCAGGATCTACGTTTATACAAATCAGATAAATAAAAGTATGGACGTTCTACAGAAGATTTTTGGGATAGTTTCTATGAGTCCTGCAGTACAAACACAAAGCAATATGGATTCTATGTCCAATCTTGCTATCAGCATTTCAAAAGATGCATTAACTGAAGAAAAAACCTTTGCGATTAGGGTAACAAGGGCTGGGAATCACAAATATACAAGTCAGGATGTTGCAGTAGAACTTGGCAATGATCTCGTTAAAGCGACAAAAGCAAGTGTGGATCTAACAAAACCTGATTTTAAATTATTTATCGAAGTAAGAGATGAAAGCGCTTATGTTTTCACAGAAAAAATACGCGGGACTGGTGGTCTACCTTTAGGTACTCAAGGAAAACTCCTAGCATTAATTGATGATCCAGACTCCATTTTGGCGGCATGGTATCTTATGCGCAGGGGATGTACGATAATTTTTGTAAATATTAATAAGCCTATCACAGACACTTTAAATTCATTTATAACCAATTGGTATGCAGAATCAGATGTAACTGTGATTGAACCAAAACAGCCGCCTCTCTATGAAAATTTAAACAAAATAGCGTCTGAAAGAAATTGTGATGCTGTTGTAACAGGTCATACCATTTGTGAAGATTCTCAAAATGAATTATCCGATATTAAACTTATGAAAAAACACATTAAACTTCCGATTTTACATCCATTAATCGCTATGGAAAAAGAGGATATGAATAAAAAATGTAAGGAGATGGGAATACCAACATGAATATAGTTATCCTTGGAGCGGGAGCAATAGGCTCGTTGTTTGGTGCATTACTTTCCAAAAAAAATAATGTGATATTAGTCGGAAGAAATCCCCATATAACAGCTATAAGAAAAAAAGGCTTAGATATAAAAGGTAAAACACAGCTAAATGTAAAAATACCTTCTGAAGATTCAATTAACAAAGTTACTTTTTTACCAGATATTTTGATTTTGACTGTTAAATCCTACGATACCGACTCGGCAATAAGTAAGGTCAAGTCGATAATTCATGACGATACAGCAGTTTTATCTCTTCAAAACGGTTTGGGAAATATAGATAAAATAGAAAAAGTTGTTGATCGCAGGCAAGTAATTGCTGGTGTTACTACTAATGGTGCATTTTTTTCTGAACCTGGTGTTGTCAAGCATACTGGAAAAGGGCAGACTATTTTAGGTGAATTGAATGGGCAGAAAACAAAACGCATGGAGAGTATTGTAGATGCATTTAATGAGGCAGGAATTGAGACAATTGCTAGTGGGGACATCTTAAGAGAAATTTGGATTAAGACAATAGTAAACTCCAGTATTAACCCTATGACTACGTTTTCTAGTTGTAAAAACGGTTATCTTTTAGAGAATCCAATACTAGAAAAGATTGTGGAAAGAACATGCAGGGAATCTACAAATATTGCAAATGCGTATGGTATAAATTTATCATACGAAAATATGATAAAAAAAACAAAGGAAGTGATTAGAAACACCTCTGATAATTATTCTTCCATGCTGCAGAGTTTTAAGAAAGGTAAGAAAACAGAAATCGATTCAATAAATGGAAAACTTGCCGATGTTGGAAAGAAACATGACATTGATACGGCAATGAACGAGATACTGACGTATATTGTTAAATTTGGATATTGTGATTAATTGTTTTTCTGGGAACACTTAAAAATGTCTTTATACTCTTTTTTATTGAACAGATAATTTGTAGATGGTGCTTATGAAAGTGTTTGTAACAAGAAAAATTCCAGAACCTGGAATTGAAATTCTTAGAAAGGAGTTTGAGATAGAAGTCAATCCTTATGATCGAGTTTTGCCTAAGGAAGAAATAATCAAAGGACTAAAAGGAAAAGACGGCCTTCTTTGCCTTCTAACCGATTCAATAGATGCAGATGTTATAAATTCAGAGCCAAAGCTAAAGATGATATCCAGTTATGCCGTTGGTTACAATAACATAGATATCAAGGCTGCAACAAAAAGAGGGATACCTGTGAGTAACACACCTGGTGTTCTAACTGATGCTACTTCTGATATGGCATGGGCTCTTTTGTTTTCTGTTGCACGTCGAATAGTTGAAGCTGATAGATTTACGAGAGCGGGGAAGTTCAAAGGATGGGGGCCCATGCTTATGCATGGTCAAGATGTTACTAATAAAACACTAGGTGTGGTTGGTGCAGGTAGAATAGGTACAGCATTCGCTCTAAAAAGTAAAGGGTTCAACATGAATGTTTTATACGTTGATGAAAAGAAAAACGAGACACTTGAAAAAGAAGTAAACGCAAAAAAAGTAACATTTGATGAGCTAATTAAAAAATCTGATTTTATTTCTCTGCATGTCCCACTTATACCATCCACGCATCATCTGATTGGCGAAAAAGAACTCGAAATGATGAAGAAAAATGCAGTTCTTATTAATACATCCCGTGGACCTGTTGTAGATGAGCAAGCGCTTGTTTTTGCATTAAAAGAAAAACAGATATTTGGGGCAGGACTTGATGTATATGAGCATGAGCCAGAAATAACGGAGGAACTAAAAAAACTAGATAATGTAATCATTCAGCCTCATTCTGCTTCTGCTACCATTGAAACTCGTACAAAAATGGCAGTTATGGCCGCAGAAAACATGGTGGCAGGATTAAAAGGAAAAGTTCCAAATAACTGCGTGAATATGGAAGTATTCAAAGAGAGATAAAAAAGTTATAATGTAAACGTCCAGACCTCTGGTTCTTCTGGCAGATCTTCTTTTTCAATATCTATCTCGTTTCCAACCTTAAGGATTTCGTACTTGCTTTCTTCTAAAAAAGGCTCTATTCCTGTAATGGGTAGTGATAGACCTCCAATCTTGTAATGCATTGGAACAGCTATCCTTGGTTTCACTTTTTTTATAATTCTCCAAGCCTGCTTTGCATCAAGGGTAAATGTTCCACCTATTGGAATGAATAATATGTCAACGTCACCTATCTTTTGAACAGTATTCTCGTCAAGATCATGCCCTAGATCTCCCATGTGACAAAATGCGATATCCTCCATGGTGAATTTATATATTATATTATTACCTCGTTTTTCACCATGACATTCATCATGGAAGGATTCGATACCTTTTATTTCAACATTTGAAATGTTTCTTTTCCGCGTATCTGTTACAATCTTGGAACCATCTTTATCCACGGATTTTACACTATTGTGGTCGTAATGGTCATGTGACACTAAAACGATATCTCCAGTTACACTTGGTGCGTGTATGCCTATTGATTTTCCATCATGTGGATCAGTTACTAGCGTTACCTCATTTGTTATTTCAAAGCATGAATGACCATGCCATCGTATTTGAAGCAAATTTACCTCCTCTCAAAACTACGCTAATATTGCGTAATGATTATAAATAAATTATGGGCGCAGCCTTCCAAATCTAATATAATCTATATTATTTTCTTCGACCCTCGCAAACATAATTTCCTTATTCACAGAATGTGCAAGTCGTACTGCTCTGCTTATTTCTGCCCACGTTCTCTTGAATTTTTTATCAACTGCATGTATGAGATATTCAGCATGTGTTTCATCTGGTTTTTTTGTATATGCGCGGAAATGAGCACCGAATTTAAATCCCGTTTTTGCAATAAGTCCACGTTTTTTCAAATCATTGAAAACAGTAATTCTTAGGTCAATGTCGGGCTGGGATTTTTGTATAAACCCTTTAAATCCTTTTACAGAGAATTTTTTACCTGTAACAACGTTTTTTATTCCAATTATATCTTTTTCCATTAAATATAGCGCCTCTACCATTGACAATTGAAGCCCATTTCCAAAAGGTTTACCAAAAAACTCCTTTTCCAGCAAATTTTCTCCTAATTTTTTGTCAAAAATTACCACTCTATTTTCAAGTAGAGCGCCAGTTGTTTTTGAAAATTTATGTCCACGAACCTTTCCTTTAATATCCAATTTAGAAACATCATAATATGTCAAGTCTCCCTCTTCATCAACAATAGCAAACCACAGTTCCCCACTTTGCTTAACCGCAGATTCAATTAGATATTTTATTTTATTAATGTCTATAATATCTCTTTCAGAAAATGCCGATATGAGACATAATTTTTCTTTCTCTCCCTCTTCATTTTCCCTTTTGTATACGTAAAGATCATCGTCCTTGTTTTCCTCGCTGAGTTTTACAAAAAGACCTCTTTTTCTAAGATCTCTAAATATCAGGTATTTTATCTCAAAATGAGGGATGTGTTCTGCAGCTTTTTTTACAAGAGTTTGAAAGTCTATTTCTTTCCTATCTTGAAGTATTCTGATTTTTTCTTCTCCTAGTAAAAAAACACCTTCGAGTAGATTCAATGATAACTTGTTGCCAGTGGTAGTTTTACCGATATTGCTCTTATTATAAAGTCGACCCACGTCTTTTGATTTTTTGACGATTATTTTATTGTTAACAAGCTCTCCAAATATCTTCATTGTAAAAACATGTAATTGTAACGGTTATTTGGTTTTTTTGTAGTAATCCTTTATACTTCTAGGTATCTGGTCCTCGGAAAAATATTCATCATTTATCTTTTTGTCGTAATGATTATTTATATTTCTTGGAACCAAATTTTTATTGGATTTTTCCTTTCGCCCTTTGTATGCTGATGGCAAAAGACCAATTGCTACACCCGCACATAAGCCACCCAAACCACCGATTACAGCAAATAAGATTAGATATTCTTTATATTTAAAGATCACCTGGTTCCATGGGGATATATTGATTTCAGGGATTCCTGTGTATCGTGATGATTGTCCACCATAAGTGCCAGTGAAGCTCAATGCTCCTGGTATTAACCCACTATACTTGTAATAAAACATTGCAGCATCTGTCGATGACTCATTTACTAGGCTTTGAGCATATTCATAGTAACTAACTGCAAGTATGGGTTCTATGCCACGGATTCTACTTTTGCTTATACTAGAACTAGCGCTCTCTTGATATCTGTCAATTTTATCTTCTGTAATGCCATCAGCAAGTTCCAAGGCAAGATTTGCTTTTGCCAATGCTTCTAACGCTTCAAACAGAGCAGCGGCAGGATACCCCTTCTCTTTGTCATCTCTTGCTGTTTCTAATATGTTTTCTGCATCCGTAAGATAATTAGAGCTCTTTCCCATCTCCTCAAGAATAACATCTGAATAGACGACGGCTTGCTGGGCATCTTCAATATATCCCTCTGAAAGATTCTCAAGTTCCCCCTCATCGATCTCCCCAGAATCATTGAAATAGGATGAAATTCCTATCCACCATTCTGCACTATTGCTTCTTTGATTTGCGTAGGCAATGTCATATAATGTTGTCAAAAAGTCGCCATTTTGGTAACTAGAATGTGCGTCAGATAGATGCAATTCCGCATCAGATGCACGTTTTTGAGCTGCACCTACACATTGAAGCGATATCATCCCATTTATTTCTACATTCTTTACTAGATTGCTTTTATTTATGTTTAATTCTTTCGCCTCGTTTAGAAGGGAGCTAATATAGTCTTCTTTATCTTCGGCGTTAAAATACTCGCAAGAGTATATTACAAAATGCGAATTAATAAGTGATTGGAAAGATTTGCTTGTACTTGTGTAATATAATTCTTGATCAAACCAATCTTCGGATTCTATGAGTGCTTCCTCTGCGGTGTTTAAAAAATCGGTGACTTGGTTCTTATAATAGTACGGATATCGATTTGGTATTTCTGTGTTATCAAAAGATTCGCTTGCATTTTCATACGATTCTCTTGAATCATTCAATAAACTTGTTGCGAGGGGCTTCATGGAGTCAATGTAATCCTCAGTTGTTATACTAGCGTTAGATTCAATTAATGGAAAATTCCAACCAGTAAAATACAAAAGGGCATCATTTATATCCTCTGTTTCGATGACTTCGATACCATAGTTCTCAAGTGCATAATCTGAGACATTCCGCAAAACCTGTCGAGTAGTAATTTGCGTCCAGCCATTTTCAGATACTGTTTCTGTTATTGTCTCAGTGTATTCGCCCTGACCTTTTGGAATTAAAAAACGTGTTGCTCCAACAGAATAAGCGGCATCAACTTTTTGTAGTATTCCGCCGACTGGACCGATGCTTCCATCTGGGTTTATCATACCAGTCATCATCGTTTTGTTATCCATTGTCCAATTTTGCAGAAGTGATGTTACTGCAGTTGTCATAATTGCTCCTGCGGAAGGGCCACCTATGATAGGGGCAGAAGTTCGTATTACAAAGAAAAAATCGTATTCGGATGGATTGATTTCGCACCTATCATCGTTTTTCACAAGAGCACTTGCAACCTTTACTGCAAGACGTGCGGAACCTTGCATATCTATCTGTGTTAGGGGCAGAGTATCTACGAATACTCTACCACTGCCGTTATTCTGAATGGTAACTGTTATGGTGGAAGTAACACCAATGTATCCGCCATCTGTATGTGCTACTGCAGGTGCATAAACTGTGACATTACGGTATTCGATAGATACAGTTGCTTCATTTATTTCACCCAGTGATATGGCAAGTGAAAACTGAGAAAAAGAGGAACATATGATTAACAGGCCCAATACTGACATTAAAAATTTACTTGACATAACTTCTTTCCCCTTGCAATCTGGCTTTAATGTAGGACCACATACTAAAAACTTGCTAAGATCTGCTGAAAAATATGGCTGGAGTTTATAAATTTCATTTTAACATTTTACCGATTTTTTTTTTATCTTGCATCCCTACACCATCACCCTGATACCCCGATATTCTTAAGTAGGGCGATAAGATACCATTTCTCGTTTACGATCGTTTATGATGACGATTTGGATAAGAATTTGTTAGAACATGGAGGTAATATAAATGGTTCAGCTACATGAAATGATATTGAGAGATGCCCACCAATCTATGCTAGCTACGAGAATGAGAACCGAAGATATGCTACCTATTGCAGAGAAGTTAGATCAGGTAGGATTCTTTTCTATGGAAGTATGGGGTGGCGCAACATTCGACGTATCAATTAGATATTTGAATCAGGATCCCTGGGAGCGAATAAGGCTGCTTAAGAAGGCGATGCCAAATACTCCTATGCAGATGTTAGAACGCGCCATGAATACTGTTGCATATTGGAATTTCCCTGATGATGTTGTTAAAAAATTTATTTATCTTGCAAAGAAAAATGGAGTTGATTATTTCCGAATTTTTGATGCATTAAATGACATTCGAAATATGGAAGTACCAATGAAGGCAGCTAAAGAAAACGGCGGTCATGTTCAAGCATGTCTGAGCTATACAATATCTCCAGTTCACACAGTTGATTATTTCGTAAACAGATTTAAAGAACTTGAAAAAATGGGTGCAGATTCTCTATGTATCAAAGATATGGCAGGCATGATTTCGCCAAAACGTGCTTATGATATCATTAAAGGAGTAAAAAATGCGGGAATTAAACTTCCAATGGATCTTCATTCTCACTGTACCAGTGGTATGACTGGTATGGCATATCAACGAGCTGTTGAGGCAGGAGTAGACATTTTAGATACTGCTATGTCTCCTATATCTGGTGGCACTGCTGCTCTAGCAACAGAAAGTGTTGTTGCGGCTTTGCAAGGAACAAAGTGGGATACTGGTTATGATCTAAAACTTCTTATCGAAATCAGAAAATATTTCCTTAAAATCTGGGACAAATACCGACACTTGCACAGATTTAATGCACTTAAGGTTGATCCTAGTGTCACACTTCATCAAGTTCCTGGTGGGATGCTTTCAAATCTGATATTCCAATTGGAGGAGCAGGGCGCTCCTGGTAAGTATAGAGAAATTCTCGATGAAATTGAAAAGGTAAGAGATGAACTTGGGTATCCTCCACTTGTTACACCAACCAGTCAGGTTGTGGGTGTCCAGGCAGTGATGAACGTTCTTCATGGACGCTATAAAGTTATCACAAAAGAAACAAAAGACTACTGTAAAGGGATGTATGGCAAACCTCCAGCGCCGATTAAACCTGAAATCATGAAAAAGGTCCTTGGGCCAAAATGGAAAGATGAAGTTGTTGATTGTAGACCATCTGATTTGTTAAAACCTATGTGGGAGAAGAGAAAGTCAGAACTCAAAGAACATGGAGTAAAAATGACGGATGAGAATATTATGATTTATACTCTCTATCCTCAGGTAGGTTTAAAATTCTTGAAAGGTGAAGCAGTGGCAGAGTTCACTTCTGATAAGTTACCTCTCCCAGCTGATCATACGTTGACCCGTGGTATGGTAAAACAGTCATTCCCAGAGCTTAAACAAGTTTGGGTTGAGACAGAATCTCCAGAAAACAGATCTGGCCCTGCTCAAATACCAACGGAGTTCGAAGTAGAAGTTGATGGTGAACCTTTCGAAGTAAAGGTTAACCCCGTTGGCGGGTTCCTTGTTGCAGGGGCCGGCGGTGCAGCGGCACAAGAGAAGCCAAAAGATGTGGAAGGTGGCATTAAATCTAGTATGCAAGGTACTGTCCTTTCAGTTAAGGTCAAGAAAGGTGACAAAGTAAAGAACGGAGACGTTATTGTGACAGTCGAAGCAATGAAGATGGAACAGGAGATTAAATCTGAGGTTTCTGGAGAGGTTAAAGATATATTTGTAAGTGAGGGAGACTCTGTAGCTAGCGGAGATCTTCTCATGCAGGTTCTATAAATTCATCTAACAGGTGAAATTATGCTGAATAAGGTATTGATTGCAAATCGTGGAGAAATTGCTATCCGCATCATGCGGGCATGCAAAGAATTGGGAATAAGTACCGTAGCCGTTTTTTCTGATGCTGATAAAAACGCTCTCTTTGTGAGATATGCAGATGAAAAATATAATATTGGTCCAGGGCCAGCTAGTCAGAGTTATCTAAAGAAGGAAAAGATAATCGATGTTGCATTAAAATCCAATACTGAAGGTATCCACCCGGGTTATGGATTTATGGCTGAAAATGCAGAGTTTGCAGAAATGTGTCATAGGAATGGTATTGAATTCATTGGACCTCCTGTTTCTGCTATGAAGCTCATGTGTTCAAAAATCGATTCTAAAAGGTCTATGATTGAAGCGGGAGTTCATGTTGTTCCTGGAGTAACTGAAGCAATATCTGATCATGAGAAAGCAAAAAACATTGCCCATGATGTTGGTTACCCTGTGATGCTTAAAGCTTCTGCTGGTGGCGGGGGAATTGGCATTCAGAAGGTTGATAATGAGAAACAGATGGAAAAGGCACTTGCATCTGTACGTCAGCTTGCAAAGAATTCATTTGGTGACGATGCTGTTTTTATTGAAAAATTCATTGATGATCCTCGTCATATAGAATACCAGATTATTGGTGATAAAAAAGGAAATATTATTCACTGTTATGAGCGTGAATGCAGTGTACAGAGACGTAATCAAAAACTCATTGAGGAAACACCATCCTGCGCCCTAACTCCTGAGTTACGTGAAGAAATCGGAAAGCAGGCGGTGCTTGCATCCAAGACTGCAGGATATTACAATGCCGGTACATGTGAATTTATGTTCAGGGATGGGAAGTACTATTTCCTTGAGATGAATACGAGATTGCAGGTCGAACATCCAATTACTGAGGCTACTACTGGTGTTGATCTTGCCCGTGAACAACTGCGCGTTGCTTCAGGACTTGAACTTGAATATGGTCAAGAAGACATACAGCCACGAGGTCATGCCATTGAATGTCGTATTAACGCTGAAGATCCGCTTAATAATTTTATGCCAGCACCTAGTAAGATCGTCCGATATGCTGAGCCAAGTGGTCCAGGGATTAGAATAGATTCCGGTGTGTATCAGGGATTTACCATCCCGCCGTTTTATGATTCTATGATTGCCAAACTTATTATATGGGCAGAAGACAGACCTCGAGCAATTGAACGAACTAAAAGAGCATTATGGGAATTTCAAATCGGTGGTGTGAGGCACAATATTCCATTCCATCAAGTAGTAATGAATAACCAACAATTTATCTCAGGAGAATATACTACAAGTTTCATTCCCAGATATAAGATCCTCGATCAAGTTGTAGAATATGTAAAAGAGACAAAAGCACAATCTTCTACACCAAGAACTGCTGCGGCTATGGCGGCGGTTCAAGCAGTTATTATGGCTGCAAACAATTCAAAAAATAGTCCATAATGTAAATAGGAATACTACTCATGTGTTCTCGGTTAAGCAAAAACGATCTGTAAAAATTTACTTTCCGAAGTACCGGTATAAGCAGGAAATGGAGCAACTTGTACCCATAATCATAAGTTTTGAAGAAATAAAAGCTGACTTATTTTCGTTATTCATGTGATATTTACGTCGATGATGATACGCATTTTATTTGTTTGCATATCCAATCTCTAAATCTGATCACCTATCAAGAAATGAAAATTCCCTTCGCCTAGTTTTTCTTTAAGTTGTTCAATAATTGAATCTGTATTATCATAGGGGCCTGAAATATAGAATGGCTTTCCATCTTTACCAAACTCCACTGGTATGCTTTCCTCAATCTCGCTTTGTTTTTCAAGGACGTATTTCGACATATTGAAATCTTTTTGTGGTTTAAAACCTAGATTTGCTGCATATTCTATTGCCCCGTAGATAATTTGATGAATTAAGGAAACTGGGCAATCGATTGGATCGTCATCTCTGTAAATCTTCGATTTCAAATCGTTCTCATACTCTGATAAGGTGAAACCAACATTGCAGAAGGTATTTTTCAATCCAAGACAGTATGTGTCAACCAAATAGGCTCCGAAAATTATGTTATTATCTGGCTGCTTACGAGAAAGTAAAATATTTGCAAGCCCTTTTTCTTTCCAAGAGGTATTTATTAGGCATTCATAAACAGGACATTTTCGAGCTTTATAAATTCTTTTTTTAGCTATCAAATATGAGCGATCTCGACTAAAAGTAAGACCGTATTCTCTACCTGCATTCCTTAAATTGTCATTTTTTTCCATTTTTATACCTCCTCCATCCTGTGGTGATTTGATACTCAAGAGCTAGTTATAGACAACCAGGTACTTTTGTTTATCGTCCCAGGTTCGTCTCTCAACTCTTCCTTTTTTGATTCTACACTTGTAATCTGATCATCTGCTGTGTTAGCAATAGGCGTTTGATTTACATCGTTTATATCACATTATAAACTTAACATTTTTTTTAATTTTTCAAATCGAAAATATGCATTCTTTTGTAGTGATAGAACCTGCAAAAGTTTGAAATATTTTTTTATCATTCTATTTCCTCTCCTTTATTTTCTTCAATTATATGCGAACCATCTTGGAATTCTGCATATGCCCTCTGAAGAGCAACTTTACTTACAATATCATATCCCTTTTCAAGTAATGAAACAACATTGGATTTCCCTATATGAAACGGCGCATCTCCAAGTCTCTTTAGGATTGCATTTTGTACATCTGGAGGGGCTGGATTCAATGAAAAAGACTCGATTTCTTTTCCAATATGCCAGAAATGATTCAAGCATTCTTCAAGTTTTTTTTGTTCCCTCCCTCCAAAATCAGTCTTTTTAGATGTAATTTTATTATCATCTTCTTCTGTTACACACCGTTTTTCCCTAAGTCTGTTTATAACCGCCTTCTTTGTTTTACCTCGAAGCTTAAAAATAAGGAAAGGATCCTCATCAAATCGCTCTGCTAGTAGATAATAAACCGCTGCAATATGCTTACACGGATTAGCCCAATCGGGGCACGAACATGATGTATTCAGTTCTTTTTCGTTTTTTGGGAAAAGAGTGGTACCCGCATTTTTGAAAGCATCTTCAATGTCAAGGGGCATTTCACCAGCAAGAAGTTTTGCTGCAAAAATTGCCTTTGATGCCATTACATCTGTTACATTGTCCCATCTCTTGTCTGGAAGTACGTTCAACTTTATTTTCACATCGTATGGTTTTTTCCGCGTTCCCTGAACCTTTGCGGCAACCTCACCTTTTGTGATGTTGATAGAAATCACCTGCCCTTTCCTAGCATATGAACGCCCTCGACTAAGTCTTGAGGAAAGATTAAAAGATTCCAGGGTGTCTATCCATCGTTTTGACCACCATGTCTCACCGATTGCCCCTCTTTGGCTTTTTGCCCTTATTCCATTTTTTACCTTTTTTGGTTTTGCAGGCTTATAATATCCCCAATAGTCCCAAGACATCTTATTCCCCCCTTACAGCATCACTGCTCAATGTGAATAACTCTCGCAGTTGATCTGTTGATAATTCAGTGAGCCAGGATTCACCACTGCCTATAATTGCATCAGCAAGTTCTTTCTTTCGCTCTATCATTTCATCAATCCGCTCTTCAAGGGTTCCAATGCAAACGAATTTGTGAACCTCGACATTTTTCTTTTGCCCAATGCGAAAGACACGATCCGTGGCTTGATTTTCCACTGCTGGATTCCACCATCTATCAAAATGGAAAACGTGATTTGCAGCAGTCAGATTAAGCCCAATCCCTCCAGCCTTTAACGAAAGAATAAATATTGGATGTCCATGAGCATCATCTTGAAAACGCTGAATCATTGCATCTCTTTTTTTCCTTGATGTTCCTCCATGCAGAAATAGGATTTCATGGCCAAGTTTCTCCTGTAGATAGTGCCTTAACATGACACCCATTCCTGCAAATTGAGTGAAAATAAGTGCTTTATCACCTTCTGCAAGTACTTCCTCAAGCATTTCTTCTATACGCGTAAGTTTCCCCGAACGATTTGGCAGAGGGCTACCATCTTGAGCGAACTGTGCTGGATGATTACATATCTGTTTCAATTTCATCAAAGTGGCTAGAATCAGTCCTTTACGATCTATCCCTTCAGATTCCTCTATTTTACTAATCATATCCTTTACGACTGCTTCATACAGCGAGGCCTGTTCCACTGTAAGATTACAATAAACTTTCATTTCCATTTTTTCGGGCAAATCCTTTATTATCTTCGGGTCAGTTTTCATACGCCGTAAAACAAAAGGCTGGATCATACGCCGAAGTACTTCCGCTCGCTTTTTGTTGCGATATCTCTCAATAGGAAGCGCAAAATCCGAGTGGAAACGTTTTACCGATTTAAGATAACCGGGGTTTAAGAAATCCATAATTGACCAGAGTTCAGACAAGCGATTTTCTACCGGAGTTCCTGTAAGAGCAACCTTGTATGATGATTTCAATTTCTTTATCGACCTTGTCTGTTTAGCGTTAGGATTTTTTATGTTTTGAGCTTCGTCTAGCACAACAGATTCCCAATGAACCTTCGATAATGTTTCCTCATCGCGATGTGCCAATGCGTACGTGCTAACAACAATATCATTCTTCTTAGCCTCTTTCGCAAAATTCTTCTCGGCAAGTCTTTCAGTACCATGATGAACCAGAACTTTAAGCGAGGGCGAAAATCGTTTTATCTCCTTCTGCCAGTTACCTACTACAGACATAGGGCAAATTAAAAGAGTAGGGCGTAATTTTTTCTTTTTTCTCCTATCGTGCAACAAAAGAGCAATTAGTTCTATGGTCTTGCCTAGCCCCATATCATCAGCAAGGCATGCACCGAATCCCAATTTCTTAAGGAATGCAAGCCAAGAGGTGCCTTTTACTTGGTAAGGGCGAAGCTCCCCTTTGAACGTTTGAGGTTGTTTTATCATCTTTATCTTGAGATTTTTACCTTTGATAAGATTCCCCAACGTATTCTTTAGTCTGCCTTCAGCATCGATGCCGACAACAGGAAGACCTATCTCCGCATCTTCGGCACCTAGTCCAAATCTTAAAGCCTCTCCTAATGTCATCTCGCTATCACGTTTCTTTTTGAAAAATTCAATTGCCTTCTCGATGTCATCTTGTCGTAATTCTACCCATTCACCTCGTATCTTGACTAAGGGTACTTTTAAATCTGCTAACTTCTGAAATTCTTCTAGAGAAACCAATTCATCTCCGATAGCTACCTCCCAATCATAGGCGACTATTCCATCCATGCCAAAGAGTCCGGATTTAACGCCGCCTTCGGGTGATTTCAACTTAAGTTTAACACCAACCTGTGCACTTGGTTTCTTCCACCATGAGGGAAGAAGAACACCAAACCCGCTTTGTTCTAAAAGAGGTGCCTGTTCACGGATGAAGGAATAGGCCTCCTTGGTATTAAGTCTCAATCCAACCGGGCGAGCAATCTGTAAACTTTCTTCAATTCCATGAAAAATCTGTGATGCCCTGCCAAGATCTTCAAGCAATCTTTCCTGTGGATTTTCAAATCTATGTTCCAGAAAGGTGAGGGTGCTCGACTTTGTTTTCCATACATCTTCGGCAGAAACCAGCAAACTACGATCGTCTTTTGCTTGCAGAAAGAATTGAATCCACCAATCTTCATCGTATCCTGATTCTATTGTCGGTGGGTCAACTCTGAGGCAAGTACGAAAAGTAGCTTCTCGCGGTGATGGTTTCAGTTGTGCAAACCATGTTTCAAGCTCACTTGAGAATGAAGCCAATTCCTTATTTGATGCTTTTAAAAAGATCGGTTCATCTGTTGAAAGAGCCGTAATCCACTGTCTTGCCAATGACTTTGAACGTCGAGAGATAAGCGATGTATGAGATAAACTTTTTTTGATAAATGCATCTGTAACCTCATTTACAAAGCTTGTCACAATCTCAAGTGACGTTCTTTTTTCGTTTTGTAAGGACCTGCAGTATGGAGGCATTGCATCTGACAGTAGATTTATACTCTGTATGTCATCTTCTTCAATAGTCGTTTCCCAAACCGCCTTAAAGGCCACTGAACCTTTTTGTTTCACTTCTTTTATTGACGGAGCAAATTTCTGTTTGGTAAGAAGCTCCAACGAGAACTTTGCCATTTCTGCCAAGAATCTAAGTGAATCACCGAAAACAATACTTCCATGTGATTTTCTGGGCAATCTTAGCAGAAAATCAAAGGCAAGATAAGGATCTAGAGTTAAGGTAGCTACATCCCAAGAAGCCAGTTCAGTTGCATTAATATACTCTTCATCTAGAATTAGCCATGGCGAAGGTACTGGTCTTTTTTTACTGGATGGTAGCATAAATGTTCTTTTCTCAATTTCTGCGCTTTCCCAAATAAAATTTGTAGAAAAGCTTCTGATTAATTCTTTCAGATCGTCTTTGGAAGCAGCGAAAGGATGTAATTTAGATTTTCTTGCTTTAGGGTCTGTGGAAAATGAGGTGGATTCAGCCCAGATGTAAAGTTTATTTTCGTTTTTTGAATTATTGCCCCAGATTGCATGTAAGACATGCATGTTTGTACATTCTCCTAAACTTCATTTGAAGATATTACTCCCATCCGATTATTTTACGAAACTACCAGGATAGCCTCAATGGTTCCTTAAAAAGGAGAAAAAAAGCCTTAATTTTTCCGTATAAGGCCTAGTGAAGATAACTCCTTTGATAATTTATCTACTGCAACTGATACGTCTGATACCTTCCTTGCACCGGTGCAGACGATTTTTCCAGAGCCAAAAAGTAACATTGCTACCTTTGGTTCCTTTATACGGTAAACTAAGCCAGGAAATTGTTCTGGTTCATATTCTATATTCTCTAATCCGAGACCCATTGCCACCTCGTTTAGATTAAGCTCGCCACCTAGGTCTGATATGGCTACAATGTTTTGTATGACTATGTCCAGATCCTTATATACATCTACTTCCAACTTCTTGAGTTTCTCTGATATGATGTCGATTGTCTTACGTACATCTTCAATGTTTTTGGCCCCTGTACAGTTGGCCTTACCACTTCTAAATAGAAGCGTAGCTGTTTTCGGATTTTTTAGTCTATAAACTAAGCCAGGAAACTGTTCTGGTTCATATTCAGTTTCTTCTAATGATTGCGATATCATATCTAAATCTAATTTTTCTGCAAAGGATGTAGATGCTACAATATTTTCTACTTTTACTTCCGGCATAATTTTTTCCTCCGTTTTCTATAGAACTCCCATAGACCTAAGTTTGTCCTCAATTGTATTGATGGCATCAGATGCGTCCTCTAATTTTTCAGCTCCGGTACAAACTATTTTTCCAGAATCAAAAATAAGTAATGTCACATTAGAGTCATCCATTCTGTAAACCAGTCCAGGAAATTTTTCAGGCTTATATTCCACATTTTCTAGCAATGGATTCTTTACTATATTTACTAGATTTAACTCCTTTTTGAGATCCAAAGAAGCTACAATATTTTGGATCTCCACCTCAGGTTCATCTATAACAGAAATTCCCGCTTCCTCTATCTTGTCGATTGTTTTAATCATTGAATCTTCAATCTCGTCAATATTTTTAGCACCAGTGCAAATAATCTCCCCACTGGAAAAAACCAAGGCAGCAGTTTTAGGGTCATTAAAATGCAGGGCCAACCCTGGAAATTCTTCAGGGTCATACTTTGAATCGTGTATGGCATCTGCTAGATGTTCTATATCTAGTTTTTTTGCTATCTGAGTAGTGGCCACAATATTTTCAATGATTATATCCGCCATAATGTTACTAGCCTCCCCCTCCTGAAGTATATAAATAACTTTTATAAAGATTTCGTTTGCAAAATGGAGAAAAAATCAGTTGTTTTTGATGGTTTTACCAGAATCTGTCAATGTCTAAATCACTGTCATTTTTCCTGTTTTTCCCCTTCTTTTTTTCCCCACTAATTTTGTCAAGTATCCCACGAAATTCATCGGTGCGGTACTCAATACGTCTTTCACAGCTGGCCACAGCAAGCTCTCCTCTTGTCTTTTCAATAATTCCTCTTACCATGTCCTGCTTTTGTTTTATTGGAACCAACGCAGAAGGATAATCAAATTTCATAATAGAATCATATATTTCATCCATAAGTTTAAGATAGTTATTTGCCTCGTCGGCTTTTCCATCAAGAATACAGTCCAATGATTTTCGCCTCAGCTCTCCTACTACATCGCATAATCCTCGTAAATATGAGCTATATGTGGTTTGTAATTTATCTGGGTCAGGCAAGTCCTTGTTTTGCATTATATTATAGAGACAATGTGCTTCTACAAGTTCTTGGGCAGCATTTTCAACAAAACCCGCATGGTACAGTTCTGGATACTTTTCAGTTAAATCATATAATTCCGCAAGCTTGGCAGATGCCTTTTTTATGTTACTTCCCGCATCTTTCATCAGGTCCCGATGGATATATTGAATTGCTTTTCTACATCCTATGATTATATCCCTTGAGTATCTAAGTGCTTGCTCTCTAACCCTATCCTTATCATCAATACTTTTCTCGATTTTATCGATGATTTTGTTTAAGTTCTTCATTGTGTATCTGACGTTCTCCATAGTTATATCTTTCTTTACATTAATTTTTTGTTAACCCAAAAATCAGGAATCTTCCCATCTAACACTTTAATTATTTGTTCTGCACAAACGGTACCTGCTCGTATCTGCCCCTCTTTTGTATTGGCTCCTATGTGGGGTGTTAAAACCACGTTATCAAGTGTAAGCAGTGGGCTGTCTTTTGGCGGTTCATTTTCAAAAACGTCAAGTCCCGCTCCAGCAATAGTTCCATTTTTCAATGCGTTATAAAGTGCTTTTTCGTCTACAGTTCCGCCTCTGGCACAGTTAATAATGTATGCAGACGATTTCATCTTTGAAAGCATTTCCCCATTGACAATATAATGCGTTTGTGGTATGTGTGGAAGGTGAAGTGAAATAAAATCTGCATTTTTCATGACGTCCTCAAGTTCATCTTCCTTTTTTATATTATCTTTTTTCATGTCTTCCTTTGAAATAAATGGGTCATACCCGATAACATCCATGTTGAACATCTGGGCGTATTTGGCGGTGAGTTTCCCTATGTTCCCACAACCTATAAGACCAAGAGTTTTACCATACAGTTCGTTTCCTTTCAGTTGTTTTTTTGCCCATTCTCCCTTTTTCATTGTAGCATCTGCTTTAGTTATGTGTCTTGACAGAGATAACATATGGGCAATGGCAAGTTCTGCAACACTAGCAGTTGCTCCTGTTGGGGCATTGACAACCTTTATGTCGTTTTTCGCTGAAGCTTCCAGATCAACATTGTCGACACCGATGCCTGCTCTACCGATTACTTTCAAGTTTCCTTTCGCTCCAGCGTTTACAACATCTGCTATGGCTTTTGTTCTTCCTCTAACCATCAATGCATCATATTTTGAAATCTCCAAGAGAAGTTTATCTGCATTCATTTCATCAAAAGTAACATCATGACCTGCGTCTTTGAAAAGCTCTATTGCTTCCTCCGCCATTTTGTCCGTAATAAGTACTTTCATAAATAACCCTCACTCTGGGTATATATAACCACATAAAAATGTTTACGCTAGGTGATCCATACGAAAGTCGATCCCAGGATACTCTGATTCTTTACCCAGTTCTTCTTCAATTCTCATCAATTGGTTGTATTTTGCATTTCTATCACTTCTGGCCGGTGCACCTGTTTTTATCTGTCCTGCACTTGCTCCAACAACGAGATCTGCAATAAAGTTGTCTTCCGTTTCTCCACTTCTATGACTTACCACTGCGGTCCAGCCTTCGTCATGTGCCATTTTTATAGCATTTAATGTTTCAGTTACTGAACCAATTTGATTGAGTTTAATTAGAACCGAGTTTGCTGCATTAAGTTCAATGCCTTTCTGTATCCTTTTCGTGTTTGTGACAAATAAATCATCACCCACAATTTGAATTTTTGCACCAAGTTTTTTTACCATTTCTACCCATGAATCCCAGTCGTCCTCTGCATGTCCATCTTCAATACTTACTATTGGATATGTATCACAAAGATCAACATAGAAATCAACCAGTTCTCCTCCAGAGTATGATTTTTTTCCAATCTTGTACGTTCCATCGTAGAAAAACTCACTACTTGCAGGATCCATCGCTATTTTTATCAGCCCATCATATCCAGCGTTATCCACTGCTTTAAGCATTAAATCTAATCGTCCATTTACGTCAGTTATCTGAGTAGGGGCAAAGCCACCTTCATCTCCAATAAGTGTCCCTCCAGCACCAAATTTTTGTTTTAGAAGTTTGGCGAGATGATGGTAAGATTCAGAAATCATTCTAATGCCTTCAGTAAAACTCTTTGCTCCTGTGGGCATAAGCATATGTTCCTGTATTGAATTTTCCTGTCCTGCATGTTTTCCGCCGTTGATTACGTTACACATGGGAACAGGTAATTTATGTGGTATTACACCGAACAATTCCCCGATGTATAGGTATAGTGGAATGTTCTTGGCAGCAGCCCCTGCCTTGGTTACTGCCATAGAAACAGGGAGTATTGCATTAGCACCAAATTTGTCTTTATTTTCAGTCCCATCTAACTTAATCATTATTTTATCAATTGTTTCTTGATGGCGGCAATCCAATCCAACAATTTTTGGGGCTATTATTTTGTTTACGTTTTCAACAGCTTTTAATGTTCCCTTTCCAAAATATCTTGACTTATCGTTATCTCTGAGTTCTAATGCTTCGTGTTGTCCGGCACTTGCTCCACTGGGGGTCATAGCTCTAAAAATACCATTTTCAGTTACTATATCGACCTCAACAGTTGGATTGCCTCTAGAATCTAGGACTTCCCTTGCTTTTATTTTGGTAATTTCAGGCATAGCTAATCTCCACAGATACTGTATATAGTTATGTCATAAAATTGTTTGTGGCATAACAAATTATGTGATGGAGGTTTCATTGAAATAAAATAACACTACATCTTCTGGATGGGATGGTTACTATTCTCCAAATTGACTTCAGGAATTTTCTATTGCTTCTCCCTTCTTTCCACAACAATCGTACAATTGGTTGCTATGGCGCCGATAACCCCAAGGGCAGCAAGCCACGGAGCTATTAGAGTACCTATTACCCCAATTGTAACGGGTATTTCAAGCAACAGTTTTCCTTTTTCATCTTTGATGATTATTCTTCTAATATTTCCCTCATGAATTAGCTTCTTTACCGTTTTTACAAGGTCGTCTGATTGTACTTTAAACTCTTCTTTTCTAAATTCTTTTACTGAGGATCCACATGATGAACAATAGTTTGCCTCTTCAGATAATTTTGATCCACATTTCTTGCAATAAATCATTTTCCTTCCCTCCAGGAATCTGTTACTATAATCAAATGATTTCTGTTTCGGGCATTTGGGGCAAAAATACCAAAGATATCTTTGTTTATTTCTGTTATGTAAAGATTGTTTTGAGATACTATTGAAATTCCTTTTTTGAAATAGCTACTAATATCAGCCCAATTAAGGATAATATGCTAGAAATATAAAATAATCCTGTTGTAAAGAGCCCTATGATGCTACCGAGAAGTGCCGTTTTCCACATTTTTCTTTTTAACGCTAGAACACCTCCCATAATAGTAAAAATTGCAAGAATGCAAAACATTACACCAATTAGAAGAATTATCTGCCAAATTTGTTCACTAGTTATTGTTGGGCTTACCTCTTGGAGCAAAGACATATATGTAGGTGATAACGTCGTTGCTACATCTTTTATAAGTATCCAATATATCCAGCTGAATAAAGCAATCACTCCAGAAATTATTAACAGAATTCCCGCAATGGGTGGTTTCGAACTTATAATTGAAGCTTGTTGGTATGGATATTTTATGGTTTTTTGTTCAGGCATCTTATCTGCTCACCAACACATTATTCCACAACAACTCATCCTTTAAAAATATAACTTTCTACCTCTATGTTTCTCGTTGTTCACCATTGGTTATAATGTACTCTTGAAATATCATATCGATCCGCCCGAGGCTTTTGTTCCGCAGGATAACCAATGGAAATGAGAGAGAAAGGTATGACGTGCTCTGGAATGTTCAATAGCTTCCGCAGACCCGTGATCCGTTTTTTCCTTGGATAAATGCCTAACCAGACAGCACCCAATCCTTTTGCTTGGACGGCAATCAGAATGTTTTCAGTGGCTGCTGAGCAATCCTGGATTCCCATTCCCTTATGTTTTTCTAATTTTTTATTGCAACATACCAAAATTGCTGATGCGGCATTTTCTAGCATCTTTGAATGCGGGTGAAAGGTAGGAATTTCATTAAGGATCTGAGGATCACTAATTATAATAAAATGCCAAGGTTGTTCATTACCTGCAGATGGAGCACTCATACCAACTTCTAAAAACTCTTTTATCAAGGAGTCAGGTATAGGTTTTTTAATGTATTTTCGAATACTCCGTCTGGAGAGAATAGCTTCAATAGCATCCATAATATTACCAATTTTGTAACATCTATTTATATAACTTATTTTCGTTAAGTTTATACTGGTTTGTATGGTAGGTTGCACATTGATTTTTCTAATTTTTATCAAGGAGGTACATTAGTGAAAAATAAAAAATAAAATTAAAGGTTTTGAGTATAATAAAAGAAGGTAATTTCAAAAGTAATATGAGATTAAATCTAGTGCAGAAAATAAGTATTTAAGTGAAAATTCACAGTGTTTAGGGTTTTCAGTATATATTTCTTCACGTTGTCATAAGATATGTCAATCTCCTTTACCCCTGATATCTTGATTTCAGATCATTACTTCTTCTCTGATCTTCTTGATGTTTTTTCAGATATTTTTGACGATATTTTGGTGCTGTTTTCGACAATTTTAGGGAAAACACTTAATAACACAAGTCAGTTTTTTCCATTGGTGTTGGAGGTAAAAACGCTATGATTGAGTACATAATACTAATAATTGTAATAT
Organism: uncultured Thermoplasmatales archaeon; assembly: GCA_964640555.1. Taxonomy (GTDB): domain Archaea; phylum Thermoplasmatota; class E2; order DHVEG-1; family DHVEG-1; genus JAUWWG01. Next base: position 33,921 of record CAZXHI010000001.1, read on the forward strand.
TTTTGGTGCTGTTGCTATCATCGTCCATAAAAATAATGGCGGAATATCAAAGAATTGTCATATTTAGATTGGGTAGATTACTGGGTATAAAAGGTCCAGGTCTTGTTTTTGTAATACCTATAATAGATAATATAATAAAACTCGATTTAAGAACTCGTGTCATAGATGTTCCAAAACAAAGAGTAATCACTAAAGACAATGTCACAGTAGATGTTGATGCTGTAGTATACTTTAGGGTAACCGATCCACAAAAGGCAGTTGTTGAGGTTCAAAGATATGAAGTAGCTACAAGTTTGCTAGCACAAACCACGCTGAGAGACATATTGGGGAATCAGAGCCTTGACGAATTACTTTCAAAAAGGGAACAGCTCAACAAAAGCCTGCAAACAGTCTTAGATCAAGGTACAGATCCATGGGGCATAAAGGTATCCAATGTAACAATTAGAGATGTAGCCCTGCCTGAAGAAATGTTAAGAGCAATTGCAAAGCAAGCTGAAGCAGAACGAGAAAAAAGATCAAGAATAATTATAGCTGAAGGGGAATTCCAGGCTTCAAAGAAAATGTCTGAAGCAGCAGAATTTTATCAAAAAACACCAGCTGCAATGAGACTTAGGGAACTGCAGACACTTTCAGAAATTGCAAGAGAGAAAAACCTAATAATAGTTCCAGGCGGAGAAATGGGAACTGTTGCAGGATTAGCAAGAGCAGTTAACAAGAAAGTAGTAGAATGAAGCTAAAAATCTCTCTTGTTTTACTCGCTTTTCTTTTTATTTTTTCTTCTTTTTCTTTTATTGCAGATGCTCAGAGTTCAAATGTACTAGTTGTAGAAATAACCGATACTATTGACCAGTCTTCTGTTGAAATTTTAGCCGAAAGCATGCAGCAGGCCAAGAACCAAAGCTCTCAGGCAATTATCCTTCTGCTCGACACACCAGGGGGAGGATTGCAACAGACATTTGACATTGCAGATCTGATACATAACAGTCAGATTCCAGTCATTGGGTATGTTTATCCCAGCGGCTCTGCGGCATGGTCTGCTGGAACTTTCATTCTAATTAGCACACACATTGCAG
>CAZXHI010000002.1:0-2598 GCA_964640555.1 uncultured Thermoplasmatales archaeon
TTTATAATAATGGACAAAATTATTCATGTTTTGTTGGTTTAGATAAACGGTTTAATAATAACTGGCAGGATGCTGAGGTCACCTTTGATTTTGATAGGAATATAATAACATTCAAAATTGATAAAAAGCATATTGGAAATCCACAACCGGGTGATTCCTTAACCAGAACCTTTGCTTGGACAGCACTAAGATTTAATTTTGAAGCATTATCTTTAATATTTAGTGATGGAGAACTTGTGAAAGATGCTGCTCCGTTCATAGAAAGTTATAATGAATATGGAAGAAATTATATGATACAATACTAAAAGAGGCGAAAAATATGAAAAAGAAAATAATTGGAATATTTGTTTGTATGCTGTTGATTTTTACACTGCTTCCTATTAATGCTACAGCAGGAGATGAAGAAAACCCTGAAATTGAAGATGAATCTTGGCAAATATGGGATTTAATAAAAGTATTTAATATTATATCGGCTTGGTTTTCTAATGATGATGTAAACCTGAATGTATCTATAAAAATGGCTAGTATTAAACCTAGAAACTTCTTTGCTTCTACTGTCTTATGGAGATATAATGGAGTAGATTATTTTGCTAGCTTTCAAGATAACAAATATTATTTTGGAGATAATACAAATACCTTGTTACCTTGGGTGTATAAGGATACTACAGGTACATTAGAGACAGACAAAAACATTATAACAATTATCGTACCATTAAATGAGATTGGTAACCCTGGAGAGGGTGAACAATTAATGAACGCTTGGGCAATGACTCATTGGTCTGGATATTTAGGACTTAATTTTCATTATCCGTTAGACCGTGCACCTGATTGGGTAAAATGGGGTAAAAATTACACTATCCAATTTTGATGCTATAATCTCATTCCTTCGCATATTTATACACATTAGGTTATCAAAAGTGACTTAGTTCTTTTGCTCCTTTCCCTCCTGTTGGAGGCCCGTTCCTTCTCATTTTTTTACCTTAGCATCTACTGACTAAGTGTGTTAATGGTTTATATAGTGACTAGTGTTTAAAGTTGTCCGCTAAGCGGATAACTTGTCCTTTTTCGGTTCTATTAATGCCTTATGACCCTATTTGTAACCTGGAAACATAGGGTGACAGGAGAAAAACATACTTCTAGGGTATTATCGGGTTTTATTCCCTCCGAGAGAAAAAGGGATTGAAAATTATATGAAGATAGATGATGCCAAATCGAAAGTGGAACCTCTGAAGATTTTTCTATACTCCTCTAAAATACTTTAAATAAAACAACAACGTTTCATTTTGGTTGAAAGGTGTTAACTATGGGTACAAAGAGAGAAACATCACAAATATATAACACAATAAGTGTATTACTAGCTGAAAAGCGAACGTCTCTTGCTGTGTTGAGAACAGCGATAGCTATATTCACATTACCCATATCTGTATTCACTGTTTTAATTGCAACATCAAGATATTATGATGTTTCTGAAGTCCTTTATTTTATCATTCCGTTGCTAACCATCTGCGCCATCCTTGTTTTTTTAGGAACCTATTTTATTTATCGATCGTTCAAAAAAATCAAAAGGATAGACCATACAATACGAGAAATCAAGATGAAAAAAGAATGCACACATGATATTCTTGAAGATTAAATCGCCAAACCATTCTAGGACAGTATCTACGTTATAATTCATCACAAAACATGTTTTTCTTTTCTCTTTTTCTTACGTTCCTTTCTTTCCTTCTTTGTTAAGGGTCCAGGTTTCTTATCTGGAGATACATCTTTTTTGCTCTTGGCTTTACCCAATATCACCTTCCTCCTTTATTCATCCCCATAAAGGTGGATAGGAAAATGTAGTTAAAATATTTACTATTCGTAGTGGCTTTGCCTCAAGAGTCACTTTTAGGAGTGATAAGAGTAAAGGTAGGAAAAAGAAATATTACCTCTACTATTACTCATGATTTTTTAGTCTAGTAATGTTCAGGTTTTGTTAAATAGATTTTATCAACTATACTTCTTTTCCAATATCCCATATAGCTTTTATTGCTAGTATTCCTACTGCGGGTGCTATTAATATTGAAAGACTCATCGAAACACCATGAAGAAGTGAACCTATCCATGGATCAAGTCCAATTCCCCTGAATACACCATACATTACTACTAGAGCTATACCCGCTAGTAAAAAACTTGGTACTTCTTTTTCAGTAATAGTTCCCATGCCATATGCTGATACAAGACCAATAATTACCCCAAGGACTGCAAGAACCCAAGCAATTGTTCCACCAAATGTCTCTCCATTTGTTTCAAGATTATAAGCAGCATATAATCCTACAATTAATGCGATGATTACTCCTATTAGAAAAGCCCAGCTTCCTATCTTCCCCCACATATCACCTTTTGCCATATTCTCTCCTCACAAATTTTATTATTTTACTATTTATCATTATTTCATAGTATATAAAATTAACTCATCTGCCAGTAGATGAGCTTATTCATTTAGCTCGTCTGAAATTATTCCTATTTCAATCCAAATTCAGACTTGAGATGTGAGATCTATGGCGATAAAAAGAATACTTTTTGGATTGAGTTTTTGTATTTCTATATTTTTTAGAATTA
>CAZXHI010000003.1:0-6678 GCA_964640555.1 uncultured Thermoplasmatales archaeon
GAGATACAAAAAGATAAATCACATCCATTGTATAAGGAGCGAATTATAGAATGGCTTGGGGAGGACTTTGATCCTGAATATTTTGAAGATGATGTAGTAAATGCATCATTACAATCACGAATGTCGGCTCCTCCTCGTGAACGTGGGAAACTACGAAAGCTTGGGAGAAATGAACCCTGTTACTGTGGTTCAGGGAAGAAGTATAAGAAATGCTGTCTTACGAAGGATTTAGAGGAGTTAGGTAGAGCTAGGAAAGTTCCTCTCTCGTATAAATGAATAATTATGGATGTCAAATTTGATGCTATGGATAAAAACAAAACAATTTCAGGTTATGGGAAAGGAATTATGACTGTATTTAGGGTTGTATCAATAGATGATGTTCCAGATGTAAATGGTGAAACATTGAAGGTTTATTTTGATTTTTTAAATAAACACCTGACATTTCCCATTAAAGGTAATTTTACTCGAGAAACCAGCTCTTTTAAACACGTGACTCATAATATACTTCTGGGGAATCTGGAAAATATCGATGAAGAATTTTATGGTATATTTGCTGAAGGCATAGAAAAAGGGAAAACGGTGGTTATTCCTTTAGCTGAGTTTGAATTTGAAAAAGAAAATGATATAAATTTTCAGTTGATAGATGATTATAAGACGTGGTTTTGGAATTACAGATGATTAATGTAAATCCAATAAAGCATTATAATTGAGGGATATAAAAGATGAAACTAAATATTGATTTTGAGGACCTGGTTGACGTATATGAAGATTCAAATGCAACTCATCTTTATTTTATTGATACGAAAAACAATGAGATCATCTTTGTTAATGAGGCAATTGATGACGATGCCAGTGAGAAACTTGAGGAATTGGAGGATGAACGCTATCTCTATATTCCACCAAGACTGCCACAAGATGAATTTTCTATTATGGAAATGTTTGTATATACGATAGAAGATTTTGATTTAGCTGAGAAATTTCATGGAGTTCTTGAAGGAAAAAAACCATTCAGAAATTTTAAGGATTTACTATATGACTATCCAGAACTTAGAGAAAGATGGTTTGAATATAAACACAACACCATTAAAAACGAGACTATAAACTGGCTCTGTGAAAACGATATTGAAATTGAAAATCAAGAAATAATACCCAAGATAGAAATACGAGAATTAAATAGGGAAGAACTAAAAGATATACCTGAAGAAATCAAAGGTTTTGGTCCTTTTGCATGTCTGAAATGCCACAACAAAACAGGGATAAAGGCACGATGGTTCACCTTGAATGTTACTCCAGAAAACAGACTTGTAGAAATAGAAACTCAAAGAATCATGAAGGAGAAATTTGACATAAATCATCATGGCAATTTTGGTGGAGGAGAACAAGAATTTTTAACTGCTGCAAAATGTCCAAAATGCGGCAGTGAAGAGATATTTTGGGATTTTTAGATGGTTCAAACCAAACTATCAATGTTTAAGGAAGATGCTGCAGATTATGGGGAAAAAGAGGAGTTTATTGATCATAAATACATTAAACAGCACTCTATTATTGCAAGACAGTACCAGATAAATATAGCAAAAAGTGCGATTCAGGGCAATACCGCTGTCATTTTGCCAACAGGTATCGGAAAAACCATTATTGCGTTTCTTGTTATTGCTGAGACACTTCCAAAGAAAATACTGTTTCTCGCTCCAACAAAGCCACTTATAACACAGCATTTCGAAAGTTGCAAGAAGTTTCTTACGATTGATGAGAAAGAAATACTCATGCTTTCGGGGAGTATTCCTGCTAAAAAACGAGTGGAACTCTTTGACCAATCAACAATCGTCATATCAACCCCGCAGACAATAAAAAATGATTTGGAAAACAAACGATATGATCTAAAAGAGTTTGGTCTTGTAATATTTGATGAGATGCATAAGGCAGTAGAAAAATATGCCTATGTCGAAATCGCAAAAAGATTTAACGGCTTGATTCTTGGTCTTACTGCATCACCAGGTTCAAAGAAGAAAAAGATTAAACAAATATTTGAAAATCTTAAAATTAAAAATGTTGAGAGCAGAGTAAGAGACGATTACGATGTTAAAGATTACATAAAAGAGATTCAAATCGATTGGATCAAAGTTCCTATGAGTAATGGTCTGCGGAAGCTCCAAAAACCATTGCATGATCTTTTTCTTGAAAAACTTGGTAAACTCAATAAACTTGGGATTCTTACCTATAAAAAACCAGATTATATCTCTAAAAAAGACATTCTTGGCGCAAGAATGAGTATTAAGAAAAGGTTTGGAAAAAGCCCGTATGCCTTTGCAACATATAATAATCAAGCAGTGTTGTTACAAGCATATCATTGCCTAGAACTCATCGAAACACAAGGTGCTGAACCTTTTCTGAAATATATTGATAAGTTCAAAGAGAAAAAGAAATTGTCAAAATCGGAGAGGATGTTTCTTAAGCATGAATTTCTGAAACAATGTATTGAGCTTGCAAAAAAAGACATTAATGTCTCTCATCCAAAATTGGATGTATTAAAACAGATAGTTGAAAAGCAATTTGAAGAGTGTCCTGATTCTCTTATCATTATATTTACACAGTATAGAAATACTATTGATTCGATAGAAGGGACGTTGAAAAGTATTACACAGACAAAGATTCACAGATTCGTTGGACAAGCAAAGCAAGGAACTGTTAAAGGTATGAATCAAAAAGAACAAAAAGAGATCATCGACAAATTCCGACAGAGGGAAATAAATGTTTTAATAGCGACTTCTGTGGCAGAGGAAGGTATAGATATACCAAATGTAACTCGAGTTATTTTTTATGAACCGATTCCATCCGAAATAAGAGCCATCCAAAGAAAAGGTAGAACTGGAAGAAGCCATGTTGGAAAAGTCACCATTCTTATTACGAAGGGGACAAGAGACGAAGCCTACTTTTATGCGGAGACGAGAAAAGAAAACAAGATGCAAAAAATCATAAGTAAAATGGGGCAATAATTACTCGTTCTCTTTAAAGCTATAGTAGCCATCCTTGCCAATAATGATGTGATCCAACACATTTATTCCTAGGAGATTCCCAGCATTATCTAGTAGTTTAGTCACTTCTTTATCTTCTTTGCTTGGTGCGTAATTGCCACTAGGATGATTATGAACAAGAATAACTGAGTTAGAACTTGCCCTAATTGCTGGGTTGAAGACCTCTCTTGGGTGGATGAGAGAAGCATTTAGGATTCCTTTAGAAACCAGTTTTTCTTCAATGATCTGATTTTTCGTATCTAAATACAATGCATAGAAATGCTCCTTCTTTTTATCTTGCAGTTTATCCACATAGTAATTGAAAACATCCTTTGCCGTTTCGATTTTTCTTTTATTACCCATCTTCTTGAGCTTGTTTGTTCGTCTGAAGATCTCATACATTGCCATAATCTTCATTGCAGGAACTTGATTTCTAAACTCCTCCTTAAGTTCATGAAACGAGAGATCAGAAAGTTTATCAAAGTCATAAGATTTGAGTACACGATTTGATATATCAATTGCATTCTCCTCAAAATTTCCCCTACCTAATACGATTGCTAAAAGATCTGCATTCGAAAGAGCCGAAGTGCCCTCTTGCTTTAGTCTTATTCCCGGTCTGTTTTGCCAGGGTATATCGCTGATTTTCATGATATCACCACAACACCATTTATATAAAATTATTAATAAAACGTCAATTATTAAATATTTCCTATATTGAATGTAATGGATGAAACATTATATTTATGATAATTTTGCTTTTTTGTTTCCGCTTTTACCTATTTCGGCTTCCCAATGATCTGATGTCATTTCTCTCGTAGAAGTCAGTGGGCTTATCTGAGCTCACAGATGCCAACATGGGGGAAAACTTTGGGTTGAAGCTCAATTTTTGGTATTTCCAAAGGTTTTGTGGTACAATTGGGGATAAACTAGCCATGAACCGTGCTTCCAACGGGAAACTGATTAGGAAGTACCCAATATGAATGTCGGAGAGGATGTCACTAACTATAGTGGGCAAATCATATATAAACTACAGCAGATGGCTGCCCTCCCTCAAATCTGAAAATTCTCAATGATTCTATTATATATCCTTTTTAGACTTTGATTTCTCACCTTTGACCGATACTGTTTCACATCCTTGAACAGTTGATTTTTTGTACAAACTGGTCCTAACTCGCCATTTATTTTAACAGATTCAAGGCTTTTTTGATTTCCCTTATGGATATAAATCGTGTTCACATCAAGTGAATTGTAATAATCAGCAAGTGTTGCAGACCGATAAGATCGTTTATCTTGTAAGGAAGAAATACGTTCAGAAATCATAATTGTCTTTGATTTTTTCATGGTAATAATTTCAAGAACCCGTGTTGCACTCCATTCAAACCCATAATAACGGGCAGCAGTACTCAACGCCCAATACCATCTTTTTCGTCCATATTGCAAATTAAACAAGGAAGTGAAAAAATCTTGTTTATTTTCGATAAAATGCCCTTTACGTTCACGAGTAGTTGGAATATAATAGATTCCTTTGAAAAACGTTGGAATAATATACAGTGATGAAAGCGCCTTTTGAAATGAATACTTTTGTTTAATCTCAGTTGATTGAATAAAAATTCCACTGTCAAATATATCAACGAAATTCTGATAGCCAGTCATACATCCACCTCCTAAATTCAATAAATGCATCAATGGGAAGTTCAGTAACCTGATCTCTTGTTTGAAAGACAAGCAAATCTTCTTTAGTAGTATGTTCAATATCCTTTAATCGATCATCAAATTCTTGTTCAATAACCTCACAATCCTGTTTGGGAAATGATAACGTACACGATGTTTCTTTTTGGATGATAAAAAGATCAACGAGATCACGTGCATCATACAAGGATCTACATAAAAGCGAGTTCATTTTCATGTCAGCATAGGTTTGTTTATCAAAAAGGAGAACGTCTGTTTGATTCAACACTTTTTTTTCAATACTCGTATATGATGTTCCGTTGTTGAACACATCTATTTTTATGTTCGGCCCAATATACAGCATGTGTTTCTTTTTTGATTTGTGTTCAAACCCTTTTTTTGAAAGTCTTTGAGCCAATTGTTTTGTCACTTTTTCTTCATGACTGGTGCCAATACTGTTTGCGTTAGGATCATACAAATCGATATCTTCTGATGCACGATATTCATTAAAGATAGCCAGGTTAAGCGCAGTACCGCCTACGAAAACTAGGTCTAGTTGATATGCTTCTTCAACAATGTATGTCCAATTTCGTTTTATCCATGCCCATTTCGTAAAAACCGACATACATTCACATAAGATTAAACTATTTTTAATCTTTTTGATTTGTCAACTGAATATATGTTCCTCTAACAATGACTATACGCAAAAACATTCAACAAAGCAACAATAACAACACCAAAAAAGAAATACTTCCTCCACTGTTTCCTAGAATAATTCACCTTATTTCGTAAAAAGATCTAAAAATTTATAGTGATGCTTGAGAGGAGAAATTTGGGTTAGAGATAAAATAAAGGGAGAAAAAGATATAAATTGGGTGATATGTTATATAAATAGGGGCATTTGTGATGCAAAATATTATCGGTTCAGTGGATAGTTACTCGTCAGGATATGGTGTTCTAAATGATTTCTCAAAAGATATGTATAGAGATATGATGAGGCTATATAAGCCAATCATCTCTGGAGAATATATTGTAAGAAGAACTGCTGCAGATCTTTCGATAAGACCTATTGATAAAATAATGAAATTAAGTTCTCAGAAGCAAGATAGGCTTTTGGATGTATTTACAGACTTGGTATCAGTTTCTTTTGAAGCAGATTGGTATGAGTTTATTGAAAAATTAGATGATAAAATTCGTAATCATCCAAAATTTAGGAAAGATTTTGATGCATTGGATAATTATTTTGATAAGCTTGACAAGTATCAGAAGACACAAGTTATTAATCTGTCAATAAATAAGTTAAACGGATAAATAGAGGGCATTAGAAAAGAAATCAACGATAGAGTATGGATCAAAAATGCAAATATTGAAGAACTTATGATTGCAGATCAAATTCTTTATTTTATGCAAAATGTGTTGCAAAGGATAACTCTTGGAAAATTCATTAAAAAAAGTGAACAGAAAAAACTGCAACATGATCTAGGTTTTAGTTTGTATCTGTTGTTAAGACTGGAAGCATATCGTAGAAAGAAAATTAAACTTGATGATTTAAAAGAAGATCTTACCTCATCAAATCTCCTACCAAAGTAAGAATACATTAAACCATCTGAGTATGACTTAATTAAAGAAGTTTTTGGAGAATAATGAACATATTTTCACTTGATACAAATTTAATTCTTGCTTTGATTAATGACAAAGATCGTTTAAAAAAAATTTAATTTTGCCTGTTGCAGATGTGGCAACCATATAGAACTATTAGAAATTCTTTTAGTGGGCTTATCCGGATTTGAACCGGAGACCTCCGCCGTGTGAAGGGACTTTGAGTTGTTTATTTTGCTTAGATATTCACTCAAACTATTATGTAAAAAAGTACTGATTCTTATCCTATGATGCTGGGCTATCTCAAGCAATTTTGGGTCAACCGTTATAGTCGTGCGAATCTTTGTCATAATACGAAAAAGTATATACTATTTCCCATAAATGCTTTCTGTTTGGATAT
>CAZXHI010000004.1:0-11025 GCA_964640555.1 uncultured Thermoplasmatales archaeon
TTCCTTCTCTAAGGAGTATTTCAAATTCTTTTTCCTTAACCTTGTTATTTTTCTTCCAATTATAAACACGTGTCATCTTTGCATCCCATCCATGTATTATGGGATACAAAAAGATTATTTAAAATTTGAGACAAAGCCCTACTCCCAAATGGCATGGCCCCTTTGAATCAGATGAAGAGTTTATAATACCTAATTCCTGGTGTCATGAAGGAATACACACAGTAAGAGCAAAAACTAAAGATTTCTATGGTAATGAAAGTGATTGGTCAGAACTTGTGATAACTGTTCCACGTAGTAAGTTATTTAATCTTGATTTATTGGATTGGTTTTTCGAGCGATTTCCGATATTACAGTTGGTTATTCAGCGATTAGGACTTAACTAGTCCTTCTCTATTCTTTTTTTATCTCTTTTAGAAATATTTAAAAGACTATAATTTATACTTTTAATATAAATATTAAGGGGAGGTCCTAAAATATGAAAAAAAAAATACCGGGTATTTTAATTTTTATAATGTTGTGTGCAACTGCTTTAACAGTAACTGGAGCCGTGGATAAGTCAATTGATGAAAAAAATGAAATAGCCCAAGAAAGTACATTTGTATATAAGTTGTATGCTTGTACTTTTAGCGATCTTAAGTTTATATCTATAAATCCTTCTTCTGGAGTCGGTTCTTTTATTGGTGATTTAGACCCTGGAACCATTCCTTTTGGTCTTTCTGATAGAGGAAATGACATTTATATGTTTGATAGGAATGGAAATTATATAAGACTAATCAATAGGGAAACTGGTGAGTTTTTGGACTCAATAGATATTGATGTTACTGATGTAACTGGAGAGGGAGCTATTGCTTTTAGTAGTGATGGGCTTGGTTATTTAACTAGCTGTTTCGAAGATGAGGGTAAATTATGGAAATTTGATATAACAGTTCCAAGTTCTATATATATCGCAGCAATTTCACCTAGTATGGATGGGCTAGATTTTAGAGATGGCGATATTTTATATGGTATAAAGCAGTGTTCTTATGATGAGTATAAACTATATACTATTGATCTAACAACTGGTGCAACAAGCCTTGTAGGTCCAACTGGTGTAATAGGCGATGGTTCAGCTTTTGGTGGACTTACCTTTGCCCCAGGAGATAAGTGTTTTGCTGTCCTTAATGATAACCTTTATGAAATTGATGCCTGTACAGCAGATACAACTTTGATTGGGCCAGTTGGGTTCAATGATGTTTGTGGTCTTACTGCTGTAGTCATTCCAAATGATCCACCAAGTGCGCCGTTAATATCTGGTCCGACTACTGGAAAACCGGGTGAATCTTATACTTATACATTTACATCAACTGATCCAGATGGAAATCAAGTGTCTTCTTATGTTGAATGGGGTGATGAAACTTCTTCTTCTTGGAGTGAGTTCCAAGATTCTGGAACATCATACTCTGCAAACTACACATGGGATGAACTAGGAGAATTTATTATAAGAGCAAAGGCAAAAGATATTTATGGGGCTCAGAGTGGTTGGACAGAATATACTGTAACTATGCCAAGAGATAAACAAAATATCAATTCACCGCTACTTAATTTCCTAAGGCAATTTTCAAATTTTTTCCCTATACTACAAATATTTTTTCAGCGATTAAACCTTTAATAGTCCTTCTTTTTTCTTTTTTACATTAATATACCCTGGATAAAAATTTACTCTTTTTTTTCTCAATTAAAATTAATGACCATAAAAAAATAAGTTATAAAAAAATCTTTCTTTATATGTAATTATAATTTTGATTTTTACATATGTTTTAAAAAGGTAACATATGTTATTCTTATAGTAAAATACTAAAACATTTAGTGCATTTCACTCCTGATTTTGCGGGTGTGATCTAGGGGTTATGATTAGGGCCTTCCAAGCCCTCAGCCCGGGTTCAATTCCCGGCGCCCGCATTTCTTATGCAGGGGTAGCCAAGCACGGCCAACGGCGCAGGACTTAAGATCTAAACACATAAAGGGTTCGATGAGACATCCTGTCTCGAAGGAGTCCGAGGGTTCAAATCCCTTCCCCTGCATACCTAAGGTTTCAACAGGAGAAAAACCATGAATTTTTTCATTTCACATCGTTGTGGTTAAAAAAAGTGATTTAAACCCTAAAACTTTGTAAATTGGTGTTTCAGAATTACCAATGCGAGCATAAAACACTAGTAAGCCAATTGAAAAAAGAGAAGATTAGTATTAATTTTTTTTGTTAAATATATAAAAGAGAACTGCAATTAATACTATAGTATACACAAATCCTATACCAAGATGTAAATAGTCATTTGTTCCTGTAGTTATTAGCTCTTTTAAAGTTATAAAGGCCCAAAAATTTGGAATTGGTGCAAATATGTATTTTAAATTATCTGTAATTAAAAAGATAAATAGTGGTATCAAAAAGACTGTTCCAGATATTTTGAATATGGCAAATGCTTGTACTTTATTTGTTGCAAATGAACTTACCATCAGTGCAGAAAATGGTGTTAACAGGGTAAACAGAAGCGCGATGGGGATATACTGTATATAAGAAAATTGAGTATTTTCTAATAAACCTGAGAGTGGTGGAAATAGTAACATAACAATAAATGAGAATATTGAAAGAAATAACATACGATAAATCAGATAGCTATTTCGAGAAATTGGCATTACACGAAGCACAGTTAATAAATGCTCATCTCGTTCATCCAATATTAAAAATGCTACTATAAAACCATAAACAAGTGGAATCATAGTTGCAAATAACATAAAAATCATAGAGTAATTACCAGCAAGTGGAACTGTATCTCTTAGTGTGGGTGCAATCCAATGCAGTATTATTCGGGAAATAATTATAACCATTAATGGCATTGCTATTGCTGCATAGACAAGAAATTTATCTCTAATGATATTTTTAAAATCATTTATTGCAAGTCTTAGAACATATACCATTTTTTAACCTCCTTTCAAAACAATATGTTTATGAAATGCTTTTTTTGCCAGGATGTAAAATAGACCAATCCAAAATATTTGGTAGCCAATGCCATATGCTATTTCCCAGGTTTCAAGACTTGCCGCATGAAATACTCCATCGAATAAGATGAATGATGCTTGTGTCGGCCACATGTAGAAAACAGGACTATCATATATTCCAAATAATAGTAAAAGTGGCGGAAAGGTAAGGATAAGAAATCCTAGCCCCATACCAAGTAAATATCCATTGATACTGTTTACACGGGAAACAAGGATAAAACCAAGAAGTATCAGCATTACTGAAGTAAGAATTATTCCTAGTGCCAGATAAAATATGTTAAAAGAAGTATTATTAAAAATTATCATCAGACTCATAAATATTGCAGCAGATATTACTGAAAGAGTTGTTAGTGATATTATTTTTGATAAGAGGTAGTCATCTGTATTCATTGGTGTTATTACTAAGGCTTGAAGTACATTTTCAGATTTTTCAAACAAAACTAAAGCACCAACAAACATAATACCAATTAGTGCCGGATCAAAAAATAAAAGCACTGAATGAACTTGAGTCTGATCCTTTAAAGATTGTACTGCTTGAGTTGTTAGAAAATATAAAACTACACTTAGAATAGAAATATGGATAATTTTGTATCTATATAACAAGACAAATTCCCATTTGAGCATATTTTTCAGATTACTCATTTCAACTTCCTACCTGTGGCTTTAATAAATATATCATCAAGGGTAGCTTCTGCTGTATGAATGGTTTGAACATTTCCTGTTCTTAAAAGACTTAAAAAGTTTTTATTATCAGCAAGATTTTTTAATTCAAAATCTTGACGTTTCAATTCACCATCTTTAAGGTATTCCAGTTTTACAATTTTTTTGCCATGTCTTATTTTCAATTCTCTTGGACTTTCAATTAATGTTAATTTTCCATCGACAATAAATCCTACTCTATCGCATAGTTCATCTGCATCATTCATGTTATGCGTAGTTAGAAAAATTGCTTTTCCTTCTTTTCTTTTCTGAAGTATTATGTCTTTTATTAATCGCGAGCTAACTGGATCAAGACCAGTTGTTGGCTCATCAAGGAAAAGAACTTCAGGGTCATTAATCAAAGATCTTACAAAGTTAAGTTTTGATTTCATCCCTTTAGAAAACGTTGCAACACGTTGGTTTGCATCTTTTTCAAGTTCAACCATTTCTAAAAGTTTCATAGGAGCTATTGTTTTTCGGTTATAAAATGATGCAAAAAGTTCAAGATTTTCAAGAGCAGTTAGTTTTTGATAATGATTAGGGAGTTCAAAACCTACACCGATTCTATTGTAAATGTCTGTTTTCCAGTCTTTTAGGTTTTTGCCTAATAGTTCTACATCCCCAGAATATTGTTTTAAAAGTCCAATTATAACCTTTTGTGTTGTAGTTTTTCCTGCACCGTTTGGTCCAAGAAATCCAAATATTTCTCCTTTTTTAATCCCAAATGAAACACCATTTACTGCTTTTTTATTAGATTTCGGATATGTGAATTCTATGTTATTTACTTCGATTGCAACAGGTCCAGTTGTTGATCTTGATACAGGTTTTTCCTCAGGAAATGCAAAAATACCTTTCGTATTACATTTTGGACATGTGATTTCTATTGTTTCCCCTGAAGTGCCATGAACGGTGATTTCGTTCTTACAGTGAGGACATGCAACTTTCCTTGTTATTGTGTTAATATCTCCCATCATTTTCACCTTTTCTCAAAATATGCATGTGATTCGTTTATATATTTGATTTGTGCAATACATGTATGATAGTTTATATACTGCCTAATTTATTCCAGGTTCATGAGAAAATTAACCGTTGAGCTGAAAATAAAAGAAGAATTTTTAGAAATGTTAAATTTTTTACTTGATAAAACTGAATCAATTGAGCTCATTGAATTGATAAAATTAGATTTTGAACAAGGAATGAAAATGGGTATCGCAGCTCTCAACATGAAGGAGGGATACACCATTGAGGATATAGATCTGCCAGAATTTATGGAGATGTTAACGGTATTAAAAAAAGAAGGAAATAGGTATATTGTTGTTTCCAAGGTAAAATTTTTAAAAAAATTTACAGGTCTTGCACAAAAATTTAACATCGATGTCATATGGGATACACCATCGATTTTTAAAAAGGATAAAATGATTATAAGCGTAATAGGAAACGAAGAAAATCTGAAAAAATTTCTTGTGGTGATCAAAACCCTTGGCGAAATTATAAGCATCGGTTTTAAGAAAGCGACGTATAATGAGCAAACAATTCTTTCATGTTTAACTGAAAAGCAAAAAGAAATTTTAATTGCTGCAAAAAAGAATGGGTATTACAGTTATCCAAGAAAAATAAATAGTCAAGAACTTTCAGAAAAAATTGGTCTTAGTAAACCTACTGTTGTTCAGCATTTAAGAAAAGCAGAGATTCGTATTGTTTCAAATATATTAACAGGGTATTAGCATTATTAGCATAGAAAAATCAAAACATGCTAATAGATTCGATGTTTGAATCCCGATGCGATCATAAACATAGTTCTAAATTCGCATGTTTAACCTGATATAAAACTGATTTAAACTTGAGGTCCATATCACTTCCCCCAGCATTAAAAACAAACCTTAAATTTTATATCCAGTGGCTGCATATGCTGTAATAAATATAGAGTGGATAGAGGAGATATCTATGTCAGAAGGGATGGTTATATCTGAGGAAAGGACAACAGAGGAGAATGTTGTATGCAAGACGGGAATAGATGAACTAGATGTACAGCTTGATGGTGGAATACCAGTTGGTAATACAGTCCTCATGGTTGGAAGTAGTGGCTCAGGCAAAACCACACTATGCATGCAATTTTTAGCAAACGGTGCCAGGCAAGGCGAGAGGGGAGTATTTTTTACAATAACCGAACCTTTATTCAAACTAACAAAAAATATGCAGGGATTCGATTTTTATGATAAAAAACTAATCGAATCAGGGATGATTAATCTTATAGACTTAAGAATTATAAGTGAGAGATTAGGATTAGACGCTGAGAAATATACCGTAGAGGATGCCAGCGCCCTATTGGAAGTACTGAAAGATATAGCAGATGAGTTGAACGTAAAACGATTAGTAATAGATTCAATAACTGCATTATGCTACAGACTACAAACAAAAGAAATGATAAGAGATTTTATATTTAAACTGGGATCATCGCTTGCAGCTATGAACTGTACAACCTTCCTTACCTCAGAAGTGCCACCAAATGAGGTTAAATATTCTCAATATGATATAGAAGAATTCATAGCAGATGGTATAATACTCTTAGGAGATGTTGATAGAAGCGGAGATCTTATAAGAACGCTTCAACTGATCAAGATGCGAGGAACAACACATAGTAGAATAAAATCTGCAATGAGTATATCATCTAAAAATGGTGTAGAATTAACTCCATTATTGAAATCTAGAGCGTGAATATAATGACCAATACTCTAATCGATGGCTTAAAAGAAAGAGTTTCTAATGCAATCATTACTAATCAATCGGTGGGAGTAATACTACCCGGAAACAACTATTCTGATTTAATACAGGCATTGTTTGAACACATACATAGCAGACCTGAAGATGTATGGGCATATGTAACAATAACAAGACCTTATGAAAGCATAGTCAAACAATTTGGAGATCTCGCCTCCAGTAGAGGAAATATTAAGTTCATAGACTGCATCTCTCGTGCCGCAGGATTATCAAAAATAGATTCCAATTGTGTATTTATTGAAAGCCCCGCACATTTAGAAAAAATAATTATGGAGATACTAAACATCTTTAGAAATGCAGGAGATAACGTTCAAAAATATCTGATAATTGACTCTTTAAGTTCGCTTTTAATATATAATGATGCTCAACTAGTAACCGAATTTTTTGCCCATCTGACAAATAGAACAAGACTATCAGACATTCATAGTGTATCTATTGCCATAGAAGAAGAGATGAACGACAATATCAATAAAATAATATATTTAAGAAGTGACAAGATAATCAAATTGAGAGAATCATTTATATAAATTAGCGGTGAGACAATTATGGGTGAATCCTTTAGGAAGATAGAATCAGGAGATCGTACTGTTTGGATAACGCAACCAGATGAAATTGAAAATATATTAAATAGGCGGGAAACTGCATTCAATATAGCAAAGGAAAAGTTGGCAAGTGACCCTGGGAAAATTGAAACAGCCATGCAGATAGCAGAAGCATTTGGAAGAGGGTTATTTGAAGATCTTATTAAAAAAAATTCAGATGAATGGACAATGGAAAAATGGGTAAAGCCAATCGTAGGAAATATTTTTAATCCTATGGGTACAGCAGCAACATTCACCAAAATTACAGAGGATGAAGCAAAATCTTTGATATTTAGGTGTCAGCTCCATGAAGATTCAAAAGAACCGCATGCAGCATCTCTTTTTACATATGGCTTTTTGAGAGGAATGCTTCTCAGTGCATTTCCTGATGGGGAAATACTTATGGGTAGTAGTATGGCTCAAGGCGCTCCAATGATTGAATTTACCTACAAGACGAATGCAACGGATGAAGATAGGCTAGAGCGTGAAAGAATTAAAGAAGTTTTCATGAATAATACCAAAAAATCTGAAGAGTAGACATGATTAATGATGAATTTGTTAGCACGGGAATAGATAAGCTCGACACATTACTGGAAGGAGGGATCCTACAGGGGTTTACCACACTTATTTTTGGCTCCCCTGGAAGCAGTATAGAAATACTTAGCAAACAACTATCTACAACAGGTAGCGTAATCTATTTTACAACTGAAGAAACAAAAGATGAAGTTGTAAAAACCATGAGCAGATTTGGCTGGAATCCAGAAAATATAGACTTTGTAGATATAGCATCAAAATATTCTCAAAATATTCTAACTAGGGAGAAAAAGCGAGTAAGTATTTATGAACAACGATCCAAACTAAAAATCAAAGAACTGATTGAAATTGGCTCTTCAGGCATGGCACCCTCAGTTAAAGAGGAAGAGGATTTCCTTGCAATTTTATCAAATAAAATAAGATTATCTTCTTTTGAAAAGATAATCATAAATTCTCTGGATTTTTTCCTCAGCCGATATTCTCAAGAGGAAGTATTAAGAACACTACATGCTGCCAAAATCAACAATATCGAAAAAAAGGGTGTACTATTTATTATAATGACGAGAGGCATACATGGAGATATATTTGAGAGACGGATGGAAGGAATTGCTGATTGCATTCTAGAACTTGAAGTAATACAGAAGGGTTCCACTTTTGAACGGTTCCTGGCTGTCAAGAAGATGAGAAACTATGCAAAGAAAATTGGGATAGCACGATACATGATTGACAGTGATGGTCTCGTATTAGAAATGATCGAGAGAATAATGTAAGGGAAGCAATTACACATAGTTTTTTCCTTAGCGATATAAGGAAAATTCAAGTTAACAAGCATTATTCTAAATTTTTAATAAATTATACGAAAAAATTTGAAGAAACATTTATAGGGGGTAAATATATATAATATAGTATAGGGGGCATAAAAGCATGAAAAATTTGTTGCCGATAATAATAGTAGGAATTTTAGTTGTAAGTGGACTTGGAGCTGTTGCTGTACAGGAAAACAGAGATGAGACATCATTTAGTGCTGAATCTATTATGATATCAGAACCAACTATCACAGAGACAAATGAATATTTAACTGTAAACCTAGAAGAATCTGAATCTTTTCTTATGGAAACAGGTAAGCCTATGCTACCTGTTATAACAAAGGTATTTACGTTTCCTTTAGGGACAAAAATTGTTGATGTCAAAGTCGATTTTGACACAAAAAAACAAGTACTGTCAAAAAAGATCCAGCCATCACCAAGACCGGTCCCTTTGACAAATGATTTACCATTTGAAAAAACATCATCGGAACTAGTAATGGATGAGGATATATATTCAAGCTCAGCGCTTTACCCAATAGAACCATACACCATTAGAAAAGGTGCTGGAATGAACAATGGGGAAAATGTTCTATTCCTTAATGTTAAGGTTACTCCCCAGTATTCACCTGCAGACGATATTTTATATGTTCCACAAGGAAAAATAGACATAGAAGTAGAGTATGTAAAACCTGAAACACCTTATTTTACGGGTCTGGAAACCTACGATCTACTTATTATCACGACTCAAAAGTTTTCAGCAGGACTTCAACCATTAATTGATCATAAAAACAGTCACGGTGTAAAAACCATACTCAAAACAACTGAGGACATCTACTCCGAATACAGTGGGGGAAGAGACGACCCAGAAAAGATCAAACTTTGTATCTTTGATATGAAGGAGACCTATGACATCTCATATGTCTTACTTGCTGGTGGGAGAAAAGGTCAAACATTTAACTGGTACATACCCGAGCGAGTTACCCATAATAATGACGGCTGGGAAGCTGGATATGCCAGTGATCTTTATTATGGGGATGTATACAAAGTTGTAGAAAACGAAACTGTTTTTGAGGATTGGGATGACAATGGCAACGGTATCTTTGCAGAATGGTCAAATTTCGTTGGCAAAAAAGACAATCCAGATTACTATCCTGATGTAGCTATTGGGAGAATCCCATTCAGATATTCCTCTGAAATAGATGTTGTTGTAGATAAGATTATTACTTATGAAAACACAGCAGATGATTCATGGTTCAAGAAAGCTATTGTGATTTCAGGAGATACATCCCCTCCGGCCCGAGGTAATGTCGAACAAGGCGTTTATGAAGGAGAACTATCAACAGGCGTATCTGCAGATTTATTAGAAGACATTGGATTTGATGTAGAAAAACTTTGGACATCCAACGGGGGATTTACCGGTATAAGCGATGTTGTAAATGCAATTACAGAAGGTTCTGGATTTATTCATATGGCAGGACACGGAAATCCGGCATATTGGGGAAACTTCCTCCCAGATGCTGAAACGGAGGAGGGAATGATTGACGGCCTAACACTTCAGGACATGTCAAAGTTAGATAACGGCAATCGCCTTCCATTTATCATTGTTGGCGGATGTCACAATGGTCAATTCAACACAACAATGTCAAATATTTTTAGAGATATCTTAGAATATGGAATAAAAGGATACTTCTTCGAACGGCCATTTAGATTCTTTTACAAGGAATGGGTACCTACCTGCTTTAGCTCATGGCTTGTTAAGCAGAAGGACGGAGGAGCCATTGGATCAACTGGATGTTCAGGCCTTGGATATGGATATATAGACGAATACTGTACAGAAGGTCTAGGCGGCTGGATAAACCCAAGATTAATTTATGCATATGCAAACCAAAGCATAGATGTATTAGGGGAAGCACATTCTCAAGCAATAACAGATTACATAAATATAATTATGGCTGAAGGTTATGAAGTGCAGGACCCTCAAATAGACAGAAAAACAATCGAAGAATTCGTACTTTTTGGAGATCCAAGCTTAAAACTTGGCGGGTATTAATAATACCCACTTTTTCTTATTTTTGATATAGGAATCAGATAATTCCAGAAGAAAAGTAAAGCTATATATTATATCTTCTTTATCTCTTAGATTTGACTGTGATATGCAACCGAATATGCAGATATATATGCATGTAAATATCCAACGAGCGATACTTTATTAATGGGGGAATGGCATTCGTTTTGTGAAGGCAAGTGGATGGGATGCAGGATGATAGTGAATTGGAGTCTTCAAAAGATTTAAGACCTCTGGTTGTAAGGGCATTGAGAAGAAGCAACGTTAGAAAGAAGATTGCCGAATATCTTTTTGATATAAGCCCTAGTTGTAGTTATACCTCAGAGATAGCATATAATATTAAAACTACCCCTACGAATGTTATTGGAGCCATAAGGGGAATGCAATCCAGATATAGAGAAGATGAGTCCCTTCTTAGCCTAAACATAGTCGAAATTAAGAGCGGGAGCGGGGGAAGAGAGATAAAACTGTATGGTCTGACCCCTTTTGGAAAAGAAATAATAGAATCGATAAAAAACAGAAGATAAGG
>CAZXHI010000005.1:0-3665 GCA_964640555.1 uncultured Thermoplasmatales archaeon
CCCATATTTGAAATCTCTTTCCACTCGATTTTTTCCATCAAAAATGACCAATCCATCAACATCATAAAATGGAAATATTTCTGTATTGTGATCGTCTTGATTTTTAGGACCAACACCGGCATAAATCTTATTTTCAGTAATCTCTTTTATGCTTGAAACATCTAGTCCGTGCCATAGATTATTTCTCACCGTTATGTTCGTTGCACCTGCCATAATAACATCAACAATATCGCCAAGAACGCGAGGGCCAGTATCAACCCAGAGGACATGAGCTTTCGACAACTTCTGGTATAAACAGAGATTAGGTTTATCTTTTTCTATTCCGTCTGTATCTAAAACATAGATATTTACATCTTTGTCAACTTGTTCTAAAATCTCATTGAAAGGTAGGTGATATTCCTCTCGTTCTACCATTATTTTTCTTTTTTTTAGATGAATCAGCGGGGTGATATCCATGGGTTCATAAACCAGTCAAACTACTAAAACTTTTCAGATAGCTACCACAAAGGAAATAAAGAATATTTGGAAGGAAAAAAATATTTGATTTGATATTTTTTATCTTCCAAGTCGCATTTCTGCTTCAGCTATTTTCAACCTCGTTTTTACAACCGTGTCAGGATTTAGAGATATACTGTCAATGCCACATTCAACAAGAAATTCTGCAAACTCGGGAAAGTCGGAGGGTGCTTGCCCACAAATGCCGACTTTTCTCCTAGGGTTATGGTTGTGTGCAGTATTAATCACTTGAGCAACTAGGCGTTTTACTGCATCGTTTCTCTCATCGAAAATATGTGCAACAAGATCCGAATCTCTATCAAGGCCAAGTGTAAGTTGCGTTAAATCATTTGATCCAATGCTAAAACCATCAAATATGTCTGCAAATTGATCTGCAACAATTACATTTGATGGTATCTCACACATTACATATACTTCAAGGCCATTTTCTCCTTGTCTTAACCCAAACTCGCTCATCACCTCAATAACTTTACGCCCCTCGTCTGGTGTCCTACAAAATGGGATCATGGGTTTTATGTTTGTAAGTCCCATTTCATTTCTGGCCTTTTTTAAGGCTCTGCATTCTAGACCAAACGCTGGCTTGAATTTTTCATCATAATACCTTGAAGCACCTCTCCACCCTATCATTGGATTATGTTCTAAAGGTTCGTAGAGGTATCCGCCGATAAGATTCGCATATTCATTGGTCTTAAAATCAGACATGCGTACAATTACATCATTTGGATAAAAACCAGATGCGATCTTTGCAATGCCTCTTGCAAGTGTGTCAACAAAGAATTCTAACTTATCTTCATATCCAACACTTCTCTCATCAATCTTTTGGATTGTCTCTGCTATCTTTGGATCTTCATGCATTCTTTCCCTTAATTGGTTGTATTCAAGTAATGCAAGTGGATGGATACCAATATGGGAGTTTATGATGAATTCTTCTCTTGCAAGTCCAACGCCGCTACTTGGTATTTGCCCCTGTTGGAATGCTTTCTCAGGTACTCCAACATTCATCATAATCTTTGTTTTGGTATCTGGTAGATTATCCAATTGGATTTCATCAACTCTGTATTTCAATAAACCGTCATATATTTTGCCGACACCTTCGGAACAATCAATAGTTATGTGCGATCCACTTTGGATTCTTGATGTGCCATCTCCTGTGCCGATAACGCAAGGAATGCCAAGTTCTCTGGAAATTATTGCTGCGTGACATGTACGGCCACCTCTGTTGGTTACTATTGCTCCCGCTATCTTCATTATGGGTTCCCAATCGGGATCGGTCATATCTGTGACAAGCACTTGCCCCCTTTGGAATCTTTCAATATCTCTTGCATCCTCAATTACATTTACTTCTCCTTGACCGATTTTAGTGCCGACCGCTTCTCCTTCTACAAGTAAGTCGCCGTCTTCCTCAAGAACATATGTCTGCAATATCGCTAAGTTCTTCTGGGAATGAACAGTTTCAGGTCGTGCTTGAACAATAAAAAGTTCACCGGTTTGCCCATCTTTTGCCCATTCGATATCCATTGGTTTTTGATAATGTTCTTCGATAATGCATGCCCAATTAGCCAGTTTTAGTATTTCATCATCTGAGATTACAAATTTATTTCTATCTTCCTTGCTAACCTCTTGCTGTTCAGTTTCCCTCTCTCCGTATATCATACGTTTCTCTTTTGAGCCTATTTTTTTCTCAACAATTGGTCTAAACCCTTTCTTGAGTGTTGGTTTAAAAACATAAAACTGGTCTGGGTTCACTGCACCTTGTACGACATTTTCTCCTAGGCCATATGCACCGGTGATATATACGGCAGACTCAAATCCACTTTCTGTATCAATAGAAAACATAACGCCAGATGATGCTAGGTCAGAACGAACCATCTTTTGCACGCCGACTGAAAGATATACGTCGAAATGATCAAAACCCTTGTCCGTTCTGTATGATATTGCTCTATTTGTGAAAAGTGAGGCAAAGCAGTCCCTTGTCTTTTCTAAAAGGTGGTCCTCTCCTCTAACGTTTAGATAGGTTTCCTGTTGTCCTGCAAAACTTGCATCGGGAAGATCTTCTGCAGTCGCGCTACTCCTTACTGCAACATCGACATTTTGGCCATAACGATTCTCCATCTCCCGATAATGCCTGCGGATGTCTTCTTCTAGTTCATTAGGTATTGGGGTGCTTCTGATAAGGTCCCTTATCTTTTGCCCACGCTCAGCAAGATTGTGAACATCATGGGTATTAAGATCAGAAAGAATTTCTCTGATTTTCACATCAATTCCTGCTTTCTCGATCATATATTTGTAGGCATAAGCCGTGATTGCAAAACCAGATGGAACCTTAACACCTTTCTCACCAAGAGTTCTTATCATCTCTCCAAGAGATGCGTTTTTTCCACCAACCGACGGCACGTCTTCAATTCGCAGATCTTCAAACCATTTCACAAATACTTCTACTTCTTCCATAGAGCCACCTTCTCCTTCAGACCACGAGGGCATATTAGGTTGACATCAATTAACATGTATTAAAAACCTTACATACTAGACAAGAAACCAAAAAGGTTATATTTTCACACGAATTTTAAGATTACTCGAAAAAACACTTTCCATTATCCAAATTCCTAGTCCTCTAAAAATACTGCTGCAGCGAGAACGGTTGTCCATAGGCCATTTTTATCTCCTCGTGCTGTTTGCTCCACACCTAGCGTCCGTACGAATCTCCCACTCATTTTGTATTCCTGTTTTCTCTCATCCCATGCTTTATCTGGATCAAACTCTAATCCTAATGTAGTTGCAAGCATCGTAGCTGCAAGATCTTCAGCATGATCTCTTAATTTCTTACCGATTTCTCCAAAGCAATGGTGCTCAGATATATATCCATATGTGCTTTTTACCTTTGGGGTGGCAACACCTATTGCTGCACCTACCAACCTGTTTGGTTCGCTTGTACTATTTCTGGACATCACACAATATGTTATCTGTCCGGGTTTAAGGAGAGGTATGCCCTTTTCTCTTGGGATAATTTTACAATCTGGTGGAACAATACTGGATACATTAACAATATTGCATTTCTCGATACCGGCACTACGCAACGCTAATTCAAATGATTGCAGCTCATGCCGATGTTTTCCTACGCCTCTTGTAAAAAAGACTTTTTTTGGTACCAT
>CAZXHI010000006.1:0-27050 GCA_964640555.1 uncultured Thermoplasmatales archaeon
CAATAATATATCATATAGTTAATAAATTTTTATGTATAATGGATTTTGGATAAAGATGTTGTGGAAACTAGTTAGAATATCCGCCTATCTTCAGGCTTGGATCACCTAAAAGTACCCATTGTTGAACAGTCTTTGCATCTATTGCATAGTCCCAAGCTGCAGGCGTCTCCCAATCTATTGGATACTTGTTCAGATAATCTGTTATCGCCTTACCCCATACCTCTCCAAGAATATCAGTTTCATTTACGCCATATTCATAAAAGAACGTCGGCTCAAGAAAATCACCTGCACCACTGAAGGAATCTTTATCTTCTTTTGTCATCCCAAGTCCCGAACATCCAATAGTTGCAATAGCACCACCACCGATTTTTCTTGTGAGCTTCCATCCCCAACATTCGGGAATCCAAGTAGAGTAGTACCAGGGATCCTCGCGTAACTTACCAAGATGGACATCGAACTGATTGTTGTGACATCCTCCAACTACACAGATTGGTAGTTTTTTTGCATTTATGAGACGAGACATACTTAGTAGGGAAAGCCCTTCAATCCACGTACTTCCATCGCCTGGTGGATGAGTACTCCAACTAGATGGATTTGCATGACCGTCAAAATACAGAAAACCACATCCAGGATTCACAGCACACAGTATGTCTTTTACACCAGTAAGTGTCCCATCTGATGTCCAAAGCGTTACATGTTCAAAACCAGACATATTTTCTAAAACATGCATTGTATTTTCTTCGCCCTCATTGCCATTAATTTTTGGATATGTATCCCCTGCACCAACAACAATTCTGTTAAACCAGTCCTCCCCAAATGTACTTGTCTCATAACTTATTATCTTATTTACCATAATTTTTACTTCAAATTTGTTTCTACATGCAAGTCGGCCAACGTAAACATCAGGATAAAGATTGATATTTTTATCTTCAGCCTCTTCAGATACCCCATCATCAATCCACTCCCCATAAATTCCATCTCCATCTGTATCCCAACTGGAAAAATCACCGTTTTCATCATAGATGTCAGCATAATATAACTCAGAGATGAAGCAAGGCTCGTGGAAACCATGGTCGACATCCCCATTATAGACATACCGTATGGGCATTTGTCTGAAGTCACCCACAAGAAGGACATATTGGATTCCCCACTCATCTGCTGCAGTTTTTATGAAGTATTTTATTTTCTCTGGTTTATCTCTTCCAACCCAATACGTCTCCTCGTACAATTCATCTAGAGTAATGACAATTGTGGAAACGCCGACGTCATTTTTATGATCTGAAAGTGGCTCTAGTTCTTTCTCAAATTGTGCCGGAGTTATGATAAGAAGATCAAAAGTTTGGCAATTATTGGTAGTTGATTTTTTGTATGGATCGGTTGGATTTTTGTCGATTTTTTGATTTACTGCACCCATTGCTGGAACTATTATCAAACCTAGAAAAACCATTGCAACAGCGAAAACAACAATTTTTTTGTAAATATTTTTTCTCATGTTTATTCCCCATAAATATGGAAAGATTATGATTAGTAGTAATTAATATGTATAATAACTTATAAAAGTTTAACCTCTGCTAACTACCAGACAATATTATCAGTATCCGCCTATCTTTAGACTTGGATCACCTAAAAGTACCCATTGCTGAACAGTCTTTGCATCATAAGCATAGTCCCAAGCTGCAGGCGTCTCCCAGTCAATAGGAAATCTATTTAGGTATCTATTAATTGCCTTTCCCCATACCTCTCCAAGAATCCCAGTTTCATTCGTACCATATTCATAAAAGAATTGCAAATCCATATAGTCTCCAGCCCCTTCCATCGAGTCTTTATCTTCTTTTGACATTCCCAACCCAGTGTTTGCTATGGTTGCAATAGATCCGCCAAAAGGTTTACTTGCTAGCTTCCAAGCCCAGCACTCTAATGGATAGGTTCCATGTTTAGATGACTGTTCAAAATTACGTAGGAGATTCCATGGATTGACATCAAACTCTCCGTTATGGCAGGCTCCTGCTACAATTATTGGCATCTTATTTATGTTCCACAGACGCCACATGTCCTGCAGTCTTAAACCATAAATAAATTTTTTACTATTGTACGGATGAGTGCCCCATACAGTGGGAGATGCATGGCCATCAAAAAACATGAAACCACATCCTTTGTTTATAGCGTTTATCACATCTTTTGGTCCTTTAAATGTACCTAGAGAGACCCATAGTCTTTCAACTTCGAATCCCGACATATTTTCAATTGCTTTAGCAGTGTTTTCCTCCCCTTCATAACCAGAAGTGTCAAATGGATATTGTCCCTCTGGATAGGTGTCACCTGCAACAACAACGAAACGTTTGAACCAGTTTTGATTGCACGTCATGGTTTCATACGCTATTATTTTATTTACCATGATATTAACTTCTCGGATGTTGCGGCATGCGAGACGTCCAACATAGACATCAGGTCTAAGATCGATATCTTTATCTTCTGCTTCATTTGAAATATCGTCATACAGCCATTCCCCAAAAATACCATCTCCATCTGAATCCCAACTTGAGAAATTTCCATTGGACTCATAGATATCTGCAAAATATAGATCTGATATGAAACATGGTTCTGGGTAACCTTCCCACAAATCCTCATTTTGAACGTATCTCACGGGCATGTTTTTAAAACTGCCAACTAGCATGACATATTTGATTCCCCACTCATCTGCTGCAGTTTTTATGAAGTATTTTATTTTCTCAGCATGATCTCTCCCTTGCCAGTACATTTGATTATATACTTCATCAAGTGTTACACACCTAGTTGAAACGCCAAAGCTGTTTTTATGGTTAATAAGTGGTTCCAGCACTCTAGCAAATTTTTTTGGAGTTAAAATAAGAAGATCATAGATTGAATTGTCTCCACAGTTGACAGTTTTTCCTGAGAATTCTTCCACCATATTTTTAGTACCATTGAAATCATTTCCTGTGATATGAGCATCAATCATAGGGACTATTGCCAAACATAGAAATACCATTACAATAGCAAAAACAACACTCTTTTTGCAGATATTTTTTCGCATATATTCCCCCAAGCAATAATACACGTCATGTCTAATAAATTTTTACTATGCCATAATAAACGTATGGATTAGTTGTCCTAGAACCATTGATTGTAAAAATTATTATATGGGGTATCATATGGTTCTCCCCAAATGGATCAGAAGATATGCAAGTATTTCTGCTATCGAAATACTCGAGAGCCGAATAAATTCAAAACCATCCGGCAGGATACAATAGAACTCGTCATTTTTGATATGGATGGCGTAATAGCCAATACCATAAGTTCTTGGAAATATATTCATGATTATTTTGGAAGTTCTAATGAAAAGTCTGTGAATGAATATCTAAAGGGAAAGATAGATGACGCAGAATTCATAAAACGGGATGTTTCCCTATGGAAAGAAAACGGAAAGCTAATCACTAGAGACAAACTTGTCAAAATTTTGTCAAATGTTACACTCATGAAAGGAGCAGAAAAATGTATAACTGGGATCAAAAAGCACAATGTTAAGACTGCCATTGTCAGTGCTGGCCTTGATATTCTCGCAGAACGAATAGCAAGAGAGCTTGGTATTGACCATACCCTTGCCAACGGTATAAAAACTGATAATAACGGGCGTCTTAATGGTGAGGGCGTAATTGGTGTTAGACTCATGTATAAAGACAGAGCGGCCAGTGGGCTCTCAGATCAACTAGGCATTCCTCTTGAGAGAATCGCTGCGATAGGTAACTCCTGTTTTGATATCCCCATGCTTGAAACTTGTGGCCTTGGTATAGCGTTTAACCCTGAGGATGACTGTATAAGACAGAATGCTGACATTGTAGTAGAGGGAAATGATTTAGGCGAAATTCTACCCGTTCTTGAAAAATACATGTAACAAGACTTTTGCACTTTTTTGAAAAACAGGGAGAAAATGTCAATTGAAAAAATGTTGTTGCTCCTCCTTACATAGGCTGATTAATGGCAAAAAGTGCAAAAGTTTTGATGTAAATATATTACCTTAGAGATAGAGAACGTTGGCTCAATTAGTTGCTTGATTTAGACAACTTTCTCTTTATACATGCCAGCAAGGGCATATTTGATTCCATCAGCGCGGTCTGCACCTGTAGTTGATTTTGTAAGAATAGTTTATCGCCCCTAACTTCGTTTAATTGCTTTTCTAATAGATTTATTATCTTCTCCTGAGATTGAATCTTTTGTTTGAGGGGCAACATTTCGCTGTTATAAAGAGTATTATATACTTCACTGTAGACCTCATCTGATATACTATCTTCGTTTTTTAAATCATCATCTTTAGCATTATTGTCTAAAAATTGCACAATAGCCTCCTGTACAAGGTTGTTTCTTGACATCTCATGGCTTTCAATTTTGTTGTAAAGTTCTTTGTCCAATCTGATTGCTATTCCTTTTGTATCGTTCATGATCTCCCCCAGCTAATTTAGTGAATAACATTGGTATTACATAAATTTTTATTATTTTATACAAAAACGCATAACATTAGGTGATTGCACATCAAAGTTCCATTTATACCATCAAAGGTGAATATGCATGAGAAAATTAAGGAAAAAGAGATTTTGATATTTAATAGCCACCTATTTTCAAACTTGGATCACCCATAAGAGTAAACTCCTGGATAGTTTTGCAATCCATAAGAGTTGATGAGTCGTATGGTCTTTCCCAATTTACCTCCAAATTCCAATCTATCGGAAACTCGCTGATATAGTCTACCAATGTCTGAGTATGCGCTTGACCAAGTATAGTCATACTGTTCACACCATAGTTTTTGAAAAAGTGTGTATTGGCATATCCTGAAAAATATTGGGTGCAGTCAGGAACGCTATCATTATCGTAATCTCCCTCAGCAAACCAATCAAGTCCTGTGTATGCCATAATAGCAATAGCACCACCATCCATCTTACTAGTCATACGCCAAGCCCAGCATTCTGGAACCCATTCATTATACCAAAAACTACCCAGTGGTGACCTGCCAAAATAATTGAGACCCTCTTCAAAAATGCCTTTTAAAATATTCATTAAACTTACATTGAACTGACCGTTATGACAACCTCCAACCACTGCAATTGGAAGTTTTTCGCCATTTTTTAACTTTGGCATGTCATGGTTATCTAGTCCAGTAATCCACGTTTTTTTATCATCTGGCGGATGTGTTCCCCAAGTAGAAGGATTACCATGACCATCAAAGAAAAGAAATCCACAACCGTCACTGATTGCTTTTACTACATCAGAAACACCAGTGAAGCTTCCATCAGAAGTCCATAGTTTTATTCCTTCAAAACCCTCCATGTACTCTAATGCTTTATTGTTTTCTTCTTCGCCTTCGTAATACTCATAACCTGGTGCAGAGTCTCCGCCAACAACCACCATCTTGTTGAACCAACTCTTTCCAGAAACCATATTTTCATAGTTGATTATTTTATCAACCATTATCTTAACTTCAAAATCATATCTGCAAGGTAATCTACCTAGGTAAACATCAGGAGTTAAATCAAGTATATCTTTTCCTTGCTCGTTCCACTCTGCAAATAATCCGTTTCCATTAGAATCCCAGTCATCAAAAAAAGTTTTGTTGTCTACAACTTTGAAGAGATCTGCATAGTAAAGATCGCTAATAAAACTAGATTCATAACCATCATTTAAAAAAGAGTATCTAACAGGAACATACCAATCAAATCTCTGTCCTTTCATGCCACCGACCAAGAGTACATAGTCAATACCCCATGTTTCAAAAGCGTCTTTGATGAAGTATTTTATTTGCTCTGGTTTGTCTCGACCCACGTATTCTCTATAAATATTTTCCACTGTCTTCAGAACGGTATCTATGCCACAGCTATTCTTATGGTCAACCAAAGGTTGTAATGTATCCGAAAATGCTTTAGGAGCAATAATCACAAGATCATATTCATCAGGAAATGTAACCGGAATTGAAGGTTCTTCATAGCTTATATCAATGTCAAAGGTTTTGCTATAATATATTATGTTTTGTGCAGGTGAATATCTGATAGGATAACATTGCACTGCAAGAAGAATAACGTGTTCTTCACCATATAAACCAGCTGTAGTGGTATAAGTATAGCTACTAGATGGATACAACTCGGAACTATCATAAATCGTAGTATCCTTAATTGGTTCACTGTCTACTTGCATCCCCGCAATCGATGTAACTGGCCTAGAACCAGGTTGCACCTCTCTTGATAGCATCTGTTCTTTTACCTCAGAAAAACTCACATCAACACTAATAATTCTCGATCCAAATGGAAATGTAAATACTTTTGTCAAAACCGGCAGTACTGGTTTTCCTGCATGCAACAAAGAAGATGTTGATCCTGCTAGACTAATCGTTGCATATTGACCCACTTCTTTTATAACAGGTTTTGAAACAACAATCGACTCTTTCTCAACCTTTAAATCATAACTTGCATCATCAATTATAGCAACTGCCCCAAGTCCACTAAGGACCAAGATTCCTACTACCATCAAAGGTAAAACTTTTTTCATATTTTTTTGCCCCGTATTATTTCTAATCAATTGAGTAAATATAAATATTTGTAATAAATAGTATCATGAAACGGAAATTTGCATTATGCTATGAACCATAAAAACGTGAGTTTCACTCCAAGTAACAGTTTTCTATGATGTTTTCTGTATTTTTCCCACTAATTTACGAACTAATTTCAATAAGGAAAGAGCAATCAGTGACATAATCGCTAAGATGCTTAAATAAAATCCGATACCTGGGCCCCAACTGCAAGGTACAACAGCATTCTCCTGCAATCCTGGAATAGATATGTCTAAATTACCACCACCTGAAAAACTTCCCACTCCAATATCAGTTACTTGAGACATTGCAACAAAGAAAAGCAGAACAGTAACAACCAATAACACAATGCTTACGACCGACAATATCTTAGAGATTTTTCTAAATCTATCTTTAACAAGTATACAAATAGCAGCAATAACACATACTACAATCAACAGCATAGATAACAGCTCAAGGGCCATGCTAAGTTCGGGTGGAGCAAAACTTATCTCACCACCAAGAACTGATTGTGATGACGTTAGTGTAACAATGTTGGATGGAACCAAGAGTGTTTTTGTAGTTGTTGATATCGCACCAGTATCCCCACTTAAAGCCCACCATGGCGATACTAGAGCAATTAGAATAAGAGCAATTGCAAGGAGAGTCATACTTAAATGGATATTCTTCTTCCACAGTAAAAATATAATTGAACAAACTGCAAGCACAATGCCAAGAAATGTTACCATCGTGTGCAGAGATGATTCCTGTGTGGTTACAATACTAATAGATTTATCACCCTTTACATCAATGTTTTGCTTGGCTATCTCTTCATTCCCTGCAGAAACCTGTAGCTCATATTCTCCTGGTGGAACGGAAACTGTTGTCTTCCCGTTACTTTCAATCTCTGCCCCAGGTCCCTTACCTGATCTTTTCAGAGTAATTTCTCCATCTCCAATTGACATTCCATAGGAATTCATAAAATCTAAATCAACAGTAAATTCTGCTGGAAAAGATAGACTGAGTGTTTTATCCTTATCAATATCAACATCTTCTTCAAGAACAAAAGATTTGTAACTCATCTTGAGAGTATAATCTGCAGGATAGAGATCGGTAAATCGATGCTTACCATCACTAATTTTCTCTGCAGATATGGATATCTGATCAACCATTTCATTACTTGTAAGCATTGGACTTATGTCAACAGCTGGAGGAAGTCCCAAGGTATCTTTTACATTCAGTTCAAGCTGATGCAATGACATATCAAATAATTCCTTCAGCGTAAATAAACGGCGTGTTAAACCCAAATCAATCTTTTTTTCTTTAACCAAAAAACCTTGATAGACAATATATAATGTATACGGAATCCGCGGATAACACGGTGCACTGAGTATAACACTTCCATTCTTATCAGATAATGCCTCCTCTATAACAACATCATCCCTTAATAAGGAAAATCTTACATTTTCAACTCCATTGGATTCCTGATCAACAATAGATGCTCGCAATTTCCCTTCAGGTCTACAATATATGTGAGTAGAGGAGTCCCCTTCTAACTCAGCTAATGTAAATCCAACGTACTGTCTCTCCTTTCCAAAGAGTGGGTTTTCCTTGTATATTTTTATAAGGTATCTTCCAGCCTCCAAACCTGGAAAACTAATTTTTTTGAATAACGACGCATTCTTCCAATCAAATAATCCAAGAACTGCCTTCACTGTTTGAATTAAGTTTTTGCCTTCAAAATCAAGATCCATATTTGCAAGAGCCAACCTACCAATAGATCCAGAGGATGCGA
Organism: uncultured Thermoplasmatales archaeon; assembly: GCA_964640555.1. Lineage (GTDB taxonomy): Archaea > Thermoplasmatota > E2 > DHVEG-1 > DHVEG-1 > JAUWWG01. The sequence goes on from CAZXHI010000006.1 coordinate 8,364, forward strand.
AACTATTATCCTTATATAACTCTGCACTAACATATGAAAAACTTTTACCTACGACTGCTGAGAGCATGGAACCAAGTGGGAATGATGAGGCAAGATGCACATATGCAGTCAGAGTATATCTCTCCGTTTCTTCTTCCGATTCAATAGACTCGTTTCCTCGAGTTGTAGGCCTATTTACAACCAATTTTTGGTAAATCTCAGATTCTTTATCTACTGCTTCATATCCCTCCGTTTGAAACGTGATAAACTCACTATTAAATGCTACAGTCATCCCCTTTGGTAAAGATGTATCGTGTTTCCCGCTCTCATATGAATTTCTAGTGGCAAAAACATCTCCAGTATCAGCCTCAAGACCTGGAAGTTTTACGTGCTGCTTAGTCGATGCTTTAACCTGCAGCCCATCATTCTCTCCTTCTAAAAATCCAGTAATCGACTCAAACACCAAACCATGCGCCTTTCCAGTCAAAGGATCATCCATGCATAACCATGTCTTGCCCCCTACATCAGCATCATCTGTTGACGATAGAATCCATTCTGCTTTTTCAGTGTTAGGATCAGATGGAATCGAATATTCTTTAATACTTTCATCCTCAGCATAAAAGTGGAGTGATGGAAGAATATCTCCAATATTCATCTTCTCAATTGTTGCACTTCTGGCTTTAAAAGTTGATAAAGCGGCATATGCAGGATCCCTTTGCTTATCTCCAGTTGCCTCAGTTGTCTCAAGTACTTCATGATTAATATTTACATTCATACGTTTTGCTGAAGTCGGGCAGTAATAATATGTGTAAATATTATCAGTTTTTACTGCACCATCTGGAGAAACACCCTCTAGCCTAAATCTAAGCATAAGATTTCCATCTACAAGTACTGTTTTTGATACTGTTGTAGCCCAAGCCGGTCCCGCCCAATCTGGCTCTCCATCTTTACTGTAGCTCATATACATTCCCGCGAGTTGATCCATAGTAGTTGTTTCAAATTCTGTTTGTTCTGGTTTGAGTCTAGCAAGACTATTTGATACACCATTTCCGAGTATTTCCCCCTTCTGTAGTATCCCATAAACAATATATTCATCTTGGAAAATCTTATAATAATCAAAATCAATTATTTGTCCTGAGATGGGTTCATAGAAATAGTGAGTATCTTCAAAGTACAAATGATCAACATATTCTGGCACAGAGGTTTCAGAACCATCGTATAAAACATAATATTTTTCTTTACCATTAGCATCTTCAGGGATGAGAAATACTAGACTACATGCAGTAATATGAGAATCATCACTATGTTCCAAATCATATATTTGTGAATCTATTTCTGTAATGCCGGATCCGTCATCATAACCAACACGCACAGAATGCTTTGTTTCATTCTGCGTCCAACAAGAATTATCAAACACTATACGCACATCAATTGGTTGGAATTTTGCTTCGTCTAGGCTCGTATCAATTGGAATCGTTATCTCCTGGTTAAATGCTAGATTTCCAATATCTGTTGTAACATACCCTTCATAAGAAAATACATTACCTCCAACAGATGAGAAAAGTACAACGACTACAATTACAGAATGTAAGAACCTTTTTATCGCAAATTGCATATATTTGATATATTTATTATAATATAAATATTTTTATATTAAATTATATTTTGGCCGGAAAATTTGCCTGTTGCATCTACGTCACACTCACAAGATGAGAGACAGAACAGGTATGCATATAAGTACAATGAAAAATATGGCTAGAATTAGCCCCTTCTTTCCAAACTTGTATTTCTCTGGAAGAATCTTTTGAGTCATATAAACTGCCCCTATGCCATAGATAATTACACCAATAACGCCTAAAAAAAGCAACGTTATGCTAAGTACCAACATAACTGATAAACCATTGTAGATCAATAAAGATAGTGGGATACCTGTAACAAGAATATAGACCAATAGATAACCCATGAATCTCCTATATGATGTTTTATGTACTCTCTTGATAATATGTTTCGATGTTTCATAAAGCATCCTAGTTGCAGCTTCAAAACCAGCATAGATAGTACCAAAAAGTGCAAAGAAAACACTTATTTTAAATAATAATTCCAACCAATAAGCAAACTGGGTGAATATTACTGCCTGCGTTTTTATTAAATCCATGTCCGACGGCAGCAAAATACTTCCATCTCCTTGAATTCCTAGCAAAAATTTACCAGCAACAACATAAGCAACAGACACAATCGATACAATAATAAATGCAATTATGAGATCAATATGTATCGGTCTTAAAAGTAAACGGGATTTTTTAACTTCATCAATAGTATTTGGTAGATATGTAATTTTTCCTTCTTTTCTAAAAGAATCAAAGCATTTCTCTGAAAAGACATTAGGATCTTCTTTATCCTTGAAAACACCCCATTTTTTAACCTTAACCCAACCTAAATAACTAACAAGTGGAATAATCGAAATTGTAAGAGTTCCAAGATATCCTAGCATAAGTAGAGGTACTGGAGTTGGAGTAGCAGAGCTAGATGCCAGAACCCAATCAGGATAACTCGGTACATTTCCTATGCGAAAGAAGCTTAATGTCAATTCAAAAATGTTCGGGTTGAATTTCTGGAAAATGAATAAAGCCGATATGATTGCACCTGCCCCCAATACCACAATAAAGAACGCCTGTACATGTTCAAGAAACTTATATCTAGCAAAAAGTACAAGAAAACCAGCAATTAAACACGCTGCTATACCCCATATAATATATGTTTCATTACCAAAACCAAGAATCCATGCAAGCGATTGACCAATAGTAGTAATAATCGAAGCAGTGAAGGTAGGTATAAAAATAAGCATTATCCCAATCAAGAGCCAGTTAAACCACCCTTTCTTTGTCTTAATGGCAAACATATCCATGAGACTGATACCTGAGAGCATCGTAAATCTGGAGCTTATGTATGCTATTACGTAGGAGGCAACATTAACAGTTATCAGCCACAATAATCCATATCCTGCCCATGCTCCTATATGCGGCCCAAGTATCAACTGTCCCTGACCGATGGTCATTGAAGCTAGTATTGCACCCGGTCCAAAAAATAATAGATATTTAAGGTATTTCTTCACCGAGGGTTTTTCTGTTAAAACTGCATCTGGTTCCGGAAAGGTTATTTGTTCCACCTTTTCTGAGTTCATATTGCCTCACTCATGAAAAATAATCTCCTTTCTGCCGTTTAAATCTATTTTAGGCTGTTTTGGCCCTTTCTTTTTACGAGCTTGTTTATCATATGCCTCAACTCCACCCGCTCCTTCAATTATTTTCCTTCCCATCTCAATTTGATTTTGTATGCTTATATTGACTCTTTCCATTGAGCCTGGCGCTAATTTTTTAGCAAATTCTACCATTGCAGCAAGTCCATAGGGCAGTGACTCCATTCTCATTGTTGTTCCAGGAAGAGCAAAAAACCACACACCTATAGAATCCTCTCCAAATTTTGTTATAGGTATGCCTGCCGCTGCCTGCCGCTCAGCTTTAGGACCAACATGAGCTACAGTCCATTTACCATCAACGTATACTTCACCTTCACCCTCTAGCATGAAGTATCCCATGGAATCATACCATTTTTTCACGATCGGATCAACATCTATCGTTGAATCGTACCATGCCTGAATCATATTCATTGCAAACATTTTATATCGTGCCTTTATCCCAGCTGCCCTACAAATAGCGATAAATGCAGTTATAAGATGAAAGCAAGTTCCCGTTCCTCGCCTAAATGTCACTTCAACCTCATTAAATGGAAGTATTTCAAGCGGCAGTTTTTCCTTTACAAAATGAAAAGCAGCCTCTGCAAACTCACGATCAGATTTTTTATACGCACCAAGCTCATTTGCAAGGGCTATTACTTCCGGAGCACGACAATTACAGTAAAGAGTTGGTCTGAGATACTTCTCTTCAGAATCACAGTACTTCATTTCATCCTTATATTTAGGGAGATCATATGCCCTTTGGGGTCGTATGTACCTTTCTTTAAGAGGTTCCATCTGCCTCAATATTTTGATATCGCCTGGACTTTTTATAAGTAGTTTACCTAGAGATATCGCTCCCCCCATTATCAATTTCACCTGGGTTCTTTGAGGAATATATCCCTTATCCCTCATTTCTCGTAAACTTGTCATACTTTTACCTTCCAATGTCCCTAGACATCATTGTTCTCATCTCTTCAGCACACCCTCGCATTTCTGCACCCATTACGCGTTTAACCTCAGGTTCCAATACTGGACCAGGGCGGTCACAGACTGGGCAATGCTCGAGTAATTTTACTCTATCACCCGTTGTGATAAATCCGGGGTAGCTCGACGCTATAGAATCAAGAAATGCAAAACGACCTGATTCGCCATAACCTACCTGCTCAAACTCATCATCAAGAACTATTGGTTTATAGTATGAATAGGGAACATGCAGGTAATGTCCTTCAGGACACTGAGCCATCCACCCATTACCTTCCACCATACCATATAAATCTAGACAATATCTTTCTGGAATACCTAGTACGTCTTTCACTTCTTTTCTAAAATCTGCAACAGATAGGCGGACATTCTCATGAATCTTCCAACCGCCACCAGTTGCAACTCCGCCCCTTTCACCAAAATCAAAACTTCGTCCTTGTGCCTTCAGCTTTTCCATTACAAAGTACAAAATATATGGAGCACCAACAAATGTAATCTTTTCGTTAGTTTTGTCATGATATTCTAGCCATTTAATAATATCATCAACCATCTGACGGGAAGCTCGTCTTGAAAATAATTTGCTAAGTCTGCTCTTTAGCCCCCTTCCACCACTCATCATCATTTGAATCAATTCAGTAGTGATTTCACGGTCAATCGCCACATTCACATTCTGTATGGCATCAAAATACACTAAACATACCTTCCCTGCATATATATTGGTTTTCTTAGGATTTGGCATCAATAGATATCCACTGCTATCATGTTCCCAAAATGGATAAATCATTGTAACAACTGATTTTGCAATTGCATATTCAGACGCAAAAAAAGTCCGTTGGTCACGTGGTATAAACGTATGGCGCCCGCCCGTTCCACTGCTATACGAAACAAGCATCCCTGCTTCATTGAAAGCATCTATAACCTGATCATATGTTGGTATACGGTGTTTTATTTCAATCTTTGGTAAATCACCGGTATGAATATTTCCCAACCATGTTGCAAACTCTTTTCCATGAGGGTAATCCTTAAAAAAACCGTCTGTGATGAGAGGTATTTTCACCAAATCATCTGATGTTTTGATATCATCAGGAGATGTATTATTTTCTTTGCAAAAATCTTGATAGAACTTATTATTTGCATAATGATGATTAAATGCAAATTTAATTGCTTTAAACTGCAGTTGCTCTGCCTCTTTTAAAGGGATGCGGAAAAGATCTTTTGGTTTATAAAGAGCCTCATCAGCAGGAGTCCAAGTATTTATTGGAGGGATATACTTGTCCACACATTTATTAAACTTATCAATATACTCATCAAACCCAATCATTTTATTTTGCCCCTATCAGGTAGTCTATCAATCCAACATATTTTTAGTATGCGCCATCAGATGATATAATATTTAAGCTTTTTATTATTTTCAGTATTAAACATGGAGCCTTTGATGATTTCATTAAAAGAGTTCTTCACGCATGTTGAGATGAAGTTACAACTCCCTAAATGCTTAAATATAGCTTCCCTTATTAATGGCAATACTTTCTCATATTTACGGGGAGTAATTATGCTCTCTTACACCAGTAAGGGGTAATCTGTACTAAAAATTCATAGAGGTATGAAACTTGGACGATACACCTAAACCAAAAGAAGAGGTGCCTGAGGCACCACCTGAAGAAGCAAAAGCTGAAGCAATAAAGGATTTGCACCCAGAATCCGAGACACAGGTCAAAAAAATATCTAAAGAGCAAGTCAAAGAAAAAACAGAGTTGCCCCAAGCAAAGAAAGACCCGCAAAAGAAAACAGGAAAAACTGAGGCTAAAAAAATCAAAAAGGAAGAAGACAAGAAAAAAGATGATTTTAGATACATTGTTAGGATTGCAAATACAGATATCGATGGTGAAAAAAAACTTGTTCGTGGATTGACTAGCATAAGAGGGATAGGAATGCATATGAGTGCCCTTATCACCGAGGAAACAGGCATTGATAGAGACATTAAGATCGGAAATCTAACAGATTCACAGATAGAAAAAATAAAAGAAGCTCTTGATGGCATAGAAGAAAGCGCCCCCGCATGGATGCTTAATCATCGTAAAGACTACGAGACTGGAGAGGATATACATTTGATAGGTTCAGACATTGATATGCGATTAAGGGATGAAGTCAATATTATGAAAAAAATCAGAAGTTATAAAGGTATAAGGCATGAGAGAGGATTACCAGCTAGGGGACAACGAACTAGGGCAAATAATCGTAGTGGATTAACTCTTGGCGTATCAAAAAGAAGAGAAGATAGGAAGAAGTGATTTTTATGGGTAAGCCAAAGTTTTCTAGGAAAAAATATGAGACTCCAAGTCACCCGTGGCAAGCAGACCGTATTAAAGCAGAGAATGAGTTGTCAAGGAAATATGGCCTCAGGAACAAAAGAGAGATCTGGAAAGCTCAGACTGCTTTGAGGAGATATCGTGGACAGGCTAGAGGATTATTAGCAAAGATAGGTGGCGGCAATCCCCAGGTCAAAAAAGAGAGTGAACAACTATTGATGCGTCTTACTAGAATGAATATACTACCGCTAAATTCTACGTTGGACGATGTATTGGCCTTGGAAACTGAACCGATCCTATCTCGTAGACTTCAGACTCTCACTTACCTTAAGGGTCTAGCAAATACACCAACGCAGGCACGACAGCTTATCTCTCATGGCCATATCGCAATTGCAGACAGAAGAATAACTGTACCCAGTTATATGGTTACAAAGGATGAAGAAAGCAAGATCGGTTATGCTGCTAATTCTCCACTAAATGATTTGATGCATCCCGCACGTCCTAGTGCCGAGTTTAAATCGATTCCGATAAAAAAAGAGGATAAACCTGAAGAATCCAAGGATAAACCAGCAGGAGGGAAACCAGCAAAAACAGATGAGGTCAAAAAAGACATCGTAGGGGAAAAGCCTTCCGAAAAAGAAACTGTTCAGGGAAAAAAACCAGTCAAGAGTGAACCCAAGGAAAAACCAGCTGAGACACCAGAAGGAAAACCACCTAAAACAGAGGAAAAAACTTCCAAGGATTTATCACAAAAGGAAAAACCAGCCGATTCTGAAAAGAAAATTGAAAAACCTGAAGAATTCAAGGATAAACCAACAGAAGAAAAGAGTGAAGATAAAAATAAGTCAGACGATGTTAAAGAAGGAGGTAATTAAATATGGGAAGATGGGGAGTTGCACATATTTTTGCATCTTTTAACAATATAATTATAACAATCACAGATTTAACTGGTGCCGAGACGATTACTCAATGCTCTGGTGGCATGGTTGCAAAGTCCGCAAAGGATGAAGGGTCTCCATACACTGCCATGAAAGTTGCACAAGTTGCTGCAGAAGCAGCTCTTGAAAAGGGAATAGACCATGTAAACATTAGAATTAGAGGACAAGGTGGCAACAAGGCTGGAACACCAGGACGTGGTGCCCAGGCAGCCATCCGTGCTCTTGTAAGAAGAGGTCTAAGGATAGGTAAGATAGAAGATGTTACACCCATCCCACACGACGGTTGCAGAAAGAAAGGCGGTAGACGCGGTAGACGTATTTAGGTGACAAAACATGAAGGTTAACGTCACAGAATTGAAAACAAAAAAAGCTGTTTTAAAAATTGAGGATACTGAACCATACTTTGTTAATTCCATAAGAAGAATAATGCTTTCGGAATTACCTAAACTTGCTGTAGACGATGTTATAATATATGATAATACAAGTGCGCTTTTTGATGAAATTATCGCACACCGTCTTGGTCTGGTTCCAATCCCAACTGATCTGGATCTGTTAGTACCTAGAGATGAGTGTGTCTGTAAAGGTAAAGGATGTCCAAATTGCACTGTTAGATATACATTAAGCAAGGAGGGAGAAGGCCCTGACAAAAAAGTAGTTGTATATTCTGGGGATCTTCAACCTGCTGAGAAAAGTTGGGCCATAACGGAAGGTAAAATACCCATAGTAGAATTGTATAACGAGCAACGTCTAATTCTTGAAGTAGAAGCCGTTCTTGGATGTGGAAGAGACCATGCAAAATGGCAACCTGTTCAGGCTCCAGGATATAGATTCATTCCAACTATAGAGATCGACAAGAAGAGAATAGATGAAGCAAAAGATTTTGTAAAAGAACTTCCAGAAGGGCTTGTTAAATTAAAAGGATATAAACTGGAGATAAATGATATTAAAAACATGCCTGTACTCGAATCATACATTGATAAAGCCAACGCAGATTTCATTACCATCAAGAGAGATTCGAGTAAGATAATATTCAGTTTTGAAACCGATGGGTCATTGAGCACGAAAGATGCACTTAAAAAATCTGCAAAAATTCTTGAGGAGAAATATGCAGAGTTTGGTAAATTGCTTAAGAAAATAAAGTAAAGCTCAGAAACTATATTTTACCGAAACATCTTTTATGCGTTTTCTATTTTTATTTTGCGAATTTGGGCCTGTGGGGTAGCTTGGTATCCTTGTAGCTTCGGGGGTTATAGACTTGAGTTCAAATCTCAGCAGGCCCATACCTGCCCAACATGAGAAAAAAGTGGAATGCCTACTGATTAAAAGCAGAGGGTGCATGAACTTACCTAAAACTCTTCCCAATTAACCATTGTAAATCTTAGCATATCCACCATAGCAACCTCCAGATTCTTAGAATGAATTACATACAGTTGCAATCCAGTCATTGCCATAAAAATCAAATTCTATTCACTTTCCCTCTGGGAATAACGAACAGCAAATGTTTTAAGTTAAAATGTTTTGATGTACAAAATATGAACATAAATGAAATATTTTACTCCATCCAAGGTGAAGGTAAATGGGTGGGGCTACCCAACATATTCATAAGAGCCACAGGGTGCAATCTAAGATGTTCCTACTGCGATACAAAATATGCATATGATGATGGAAAAGAAATGAGTATAGGCGAGATAGTAACCCAAATAGGCAACTATCCATGCAAGTATGTTTGTGTAACAGGAGGGGAACCTTTACTACAACATGAAACCCTAGATTTGATAAATGCTATTATAAAAAGAAATTACAAAATCTCTCTTGAGACAAACGGAAGCATAAATATAGAAAATATAGTAAATAAAAAATCTCTAATGATTTCATTGGACGTTAAGTGTCCTTCGTCCAACATGCATGAGAAAATGCATCTAGAGAATATACCAATACTTAAGAAAGATGATCAGTTAAAAATTATTATACAAAACAAAGAAGATTATAATTATGCTAAAAAGATCATTGAAAAATATGAACCAACCTGCCCTGTTTTTTTTCAACCTGTTTGGGCCACCAATCCAAAAAATTTAGCTGGTTGGATACTCAACGATGGTTTGAATGTTAAGCTAGGATTACAAATTCATAAAATGATATGGGGAGATACAAAAGGAGTTTAGATTTTTTGAACTGATTCAAGACATCACACAACAGTTTTGACAACACAAACTATATACACAACGAGCGTATTCTGGGTTGAAAAATTGAAGTATTTACAACTATAATCAACTATAATTATTGAGTATATGATAGAGGTGAAATAAGATATGCAACCAGCAAATATGGCATATGATAGAGCAATAACTGTTTTCTCCCCAGATGGAAGATTGTTCCAGGTGGAGTATGCTCGAGAAGCTGTGAAAAGAGGTACTACAACTGTAGGTTTAAAGTACAAGACAGGTGCAGTTTTAATCGTGGATAAACGTATCACATCCCATTTGATAGAACCAGAATCAATTGAGAAGATATTTGAAATAGATGGTCACATTGGCTGTGCTACTTCGGGCCTTGTCGCAGATGCAAGAGCGTTGATCGATAGAGCTCGCGTAGACGCCCAGGTAAATGAAATAACATATGGTGAGAAAATACAGGTGAAAACCCTTGTAAAACGTATTTGCGATTTCAAACAGACATACACCCAATACGGTGGAGTGAGGCCGTTTGGTACTGCCTTGCTCGTAGCAGGCGTAGATGACACAGGCCCACGGTTATTTTCTACTGATCCATCTGGTGCTCTAATGGAATACAAGGCCAGCAGTGAGGGATCAGGGCGCAATGGTGCCATGAGCCACTTTGAAAGCCATTACAAAGAGGGGCTTTCTATGGACGAGGCTATCGATATGGGTATAAAAGCACTTCATAAAGGTACTGAGGGAAAACTTAATCCTGATGCTACCGAAATTGGTGTTGTTGACAAAGATTTTAAATTTCATATTATACCACCAGAAAAAACAAAGGAGTATGTTGCTAAGGCGACTGGGGGAAGTTAGAGTTGGTAAGTCTTGACGATGCTGTTATTGCAAGGTTAAAGAAGGGAGAAGAGCACTTTGAGGTGCTAGTAGACCCTTATGCAGCAGCTGACTTAATTGATGGAAAAGAAATAGACATTATTCAAATCCTTGCTATAGATGCAGTTTTCAAGGATTCAAAGAAGGGTACGCATGCATCAGAGGAATCTATTAAGGAGAAATTTGGTACCGATAATATAGCAGAGGTCGCTAAACAGATTGTTTTAAATGGAGACATACAACTTACAACAGAACAACGTCATAAGATGCAGAAAAACAAAAAGAATAGGATTATTGAAACAATTTCAAGAAATGCTATGGATCCGAAGACAAAGGCCCCACATCCGCGTCAGAGAATCGAACTTGCGATGGACGAGGCAGGAGTACATATTGACCCTTTCAAACCAGTGAGTGAACAAGTCAAGACAATCATTGAAGCTTTAAGATCACTCATACCAATTTCCATGGAGCATGTTAGGATATCAGTTAAAATCCCTCCAGAGCATATTGGTAAGGCCTATGGCGTCGCTCGCAACTATGGCACCTTGGATCGAGAGGAGTGGCAATCTGATGGTTCATGGATTGGTATCATAAAAATTCCTGCAGGAATGCAAACCGATTTTTATGACAGATTAAATGATGTGACCAAAGGCAATGTATCCACAAAACTCTTAAAGTAACTTTAGAAGAGGTTATCATTCTATGTCTCAAGAAAAACGTGAAATAGTTATTCCAAGTCAGTTTCTTGGAGATGTCGAAGGCAACAATGCTGGACGCGGTACGTTTATCGAAAATGGAAAAATATATTCAGAAATGTTAGGAATATTAAGCAAAAGATCGAACTACATAAATGTAATACCGTTAAAAGGCCGTTATGATGCAATAGAGGGAGATTTTGTTATAGGGATCATCCAAGAAGCAATGGCATCAAGTTGGTTAGTTGATATTAATGCCCCATATCCTGCCCTTTTACATGTGAATGAAGTACCATGGGATGTGGACTTTGGTGAGACCAAAAAATATTTAAATCACGGCGATTCCGTAATGGCAAAGATTCTACAGGTGGATGCGGAAAAAAAACTACAGATTACACTAAAAGATCGTAACCTCTACAAGATCAGGGGAGGATATATAACTTATATCGAACCTTCCAAAGTACCAAGACTTATCGGTAAAAAAGGTTCTATGATAGCCTTGCTTAAAAAATACACCAGATGCCGTATCTTTGTCGGTCAGAATGGAAGAATATGGATCGATGGAAATGAGGGCGACATAGCAAAAGTGCTACATGCAATAAGAAAAATAGAGGAAGAATCTCTAGCATTTGGACTTACAAATAGAATAGAAGAATTACTGAAAAAAGATATAAAGGACGTGCAATAAATGGAATCAGATATCAAATTAATTGATGATAATGGAAAGCGATTAGATGGAAGATCTCCGGATGAGTTAAGAAAAATCAAAATTGAGGCAGGAGTGCTTCACAGAGCAGAAGGCTCATGTTATTTAGAATGGGGTGGAAATAAAGTTATGGCTGCAGTCTATGGCCCAAGGGAGGCACTTCCAAGACACACTCAGAATCCGCTGAGGGCCATTGTAAATGCTAGATATAACATGGCTGCTTTCAGTGTTGATGACAGAAAGAGACCTGGACCAGATAGGCGCAGTAGAGAGATCTCAAAGGTCATCTCTGAGGCTTTAGAAAAAGTTATTTTGCTAGAAAAATTCCCAAGAGCATCTATTGATGTGAACATTGAAGTTCTAAATGCCGAAGCAGGAACGAGATGTGCTGGTCTTACGGCTGCTGGTGTAGCACTTGCAGATGCTGGTATCCCCTTAAAGGACATACCTGTGGCATGCGCAGCTGGAAAAATAGATGGACATGTTGTTCTTGATCTAGGCAAAGAAGAGGATAATTTTGGAGATGCTGACCTACCTATAGCCATTTCTCCCCGTACTAACGAGATTTTATTACTTCAGATGGATGGGCATTTAACGGTAGAAGAGTTTGACAAGGCACTTGAAATGGCAATTAACGGTTGTCATGTTGCATCAGACATTCAAAAGAAAGCAATCATGGATAAATATCAGAATGCTCCGGAGGTGAAATAATATGACAATTACACCATCAATTAAACGAGATTATCTGTCCAAACTTGCAGAACAGGGAAAAAGAGCAGACGGAAGAACATTTAATGAATTTAGAGAAATAGAGATTGAAACAGGACTCTTCTCAAAAGCAGAGGGTTCTGCACGGGTTAAAATTGGTAATACTCAGGTTATTGCTGGGATTAAAATACTTATTGGTACACCATACCCTGATACGCCTGAATCTGGCGTTATGACTACAGCAGCTGAACTTATTCCTATGGCATCCCCTGATTTTGAAGCAGGACCACCGCGAGAGAACGCAATAGAACTTGCAAGGGTCGTTGACAGAGGAATAAGAGAATCAAAAATAATAGAGGTCGATAAACTCTGTTTAGAACCTGGTGAGGCAATATGGATGGTCTTTATTGATATTCATATTATTGACTTTGATGGTAACTTGTTTGATGCATCATCTCTTGCAGCTCTTGCAGCATTGCATAATGCAGTGATTCCAATCGAGCGTTCACGACCAGATCTTGAGAAACTTCGAGAAAAATTTCCATCAGTTAAGAAATATTTGGAAGAACATCCTACAGATTACCCATTACCACTCAAAGAACCACCTATATCATGCACATCTGTCAAATATAATAACGTAATAATGATTGATCCAGCACTAGATGAAGAAGAGATAGCAGAAGCAAGACTCACAGTTGCAACAGACAAAAATGGCGACATACGTGCCATGCAAAAGGGATTAAACGGTAGTTTTACTGTCGAAGAGATAAAAAAGGTTATAAAAGCCTCTATTGATAACGGGATAAAAATAAGAGAAGAATTATATAAAAGTGTGGGTAAATAAACATGGCAAAAAGAACGAAAAAAGTAGGTTCATCAGGACGTTTCAAAGCCAGATATGGAGTACGAGCAAGAACAAAAATACGAAACGTTGAAATTCATCAGAAAGCGAAACACATTTGTCCTAGCTGTGGTCACAAAAAAGTGAAGCGGGCAAGTACGAGTATATGGCAGTGTAAAAAATGTGGCGTGAAATTTGCTGGTGGGGCCTATCTACCTAAGACTGAAGCAGGTCAGAACGTTGAAAAAATCTTGAGAGGAATAACTGCACCCAAGATAACTGAGGAAGGAGAATAACCATGACTGGTTATAGATGTGGACTATGCAAGAAAAGTGTCAAGTTTGATGTGAAAAACATAGGTATGCAATGTCCATACTGTGGCAGTAAGATTTTTTACAAGGAAAGGCCGACTATAGCCAAGCATCTTAAACCAAGATAATAAAAGTTTAATGCAAAATCAGTATTCTACAAGCTTCTGAGCTAATTCCAATTTTATGTAAATGTACATTTGAGACTACATTATTTTTCATCTTATGCCCAATATAAGATAGAATTTAAATATGATATGAATTATATAGTAATCTTTATATACTTATAATTCTAATATATTATCCAGAGAATGGGGAAATGTAGTTTTTTAAAATCCATCTTTCCTCACCACCTCACCACTTCCCCATTCTCACAATTTAAAACTTAAAAATGTTTTCTCAGGAGTGTACATACATTTGCAATATTTAAATAGGTTCCCAAGATTGATTGTGTATTATAACCAGTTCAAAAGTAAAGTTTATTATTAAACCCCATATTATCGACATAGAGAGTAGGTTATGATGAAGGTTAGATTTGTCTTTGACTTTGATTCAACTAAGGAAGCCAGAGTGATAGCTGAGTCACTTCATCCAGAGATAAAACACAAAATTCCCAAGACCAACGTTGATGTCTCTATTTCTGAAAAAACTTTTTCTCTTTCCATAGAAGCAAAAGACGTGAGTTCTTTAAGGGCAGCATGCAACTCGTATTTGAGGTGGATCAACACCGCGCTTAACGTGAAAAGAACGGTCTAAACCTCAATTGTTTCCTTTCGCCCAGGTCCAATAGAAACAACTGCAATAGGTGTTTTTAGCTCTTTTTCTATAAACTTTAGATATATTCGTGCATTTTCTGGTAAATCAGCAAGCTTCGCCGAATTTGTATTTATCTTGTTCCACCCCTCAAATTCTTCGTATAGCGGCTTACATTTCGCCACTTGTTCAATATTTGCTGGGAAGAAATCTATCTTTTTTCCATTTAGTCGATACCCTGTACAAGTTTTCACAGTCTTTAGGCCATCAAGGACATCAAGTTTTGTAATTGCAAGTTTGGTGATTCCCGATACCATACAAGAATGCTTCACTACAACAAGATCAAGCCATCCACAGCGTCGTGATCTACTCGTCGTAGTCCCAATCTCATGTCCTTTCTCTGAGAGATGTTTACCTGTTTCATCAAAAAGTTCTGTTGGTAGTGGCCCTTCTCCAACCCTTGTTGTATATGCTTTTACAATACCAATAATCTCATCAATACGTTTTGGACCTATACCAGCACCCGTACTTGCTCCGCCAGCAATAGTATGAGACGACGTTGCATATGGATAGGTTCCATACTCAACATCAAGCATCGTTCCCTGCGCACCTTCAAGAAGGATGTTTTTACCAGAAGTTATTGCCCTGTTGAGTTCAACATGAGTTGTAGTAATAAAATCTCTCAGTTGCTCTCCAAAACCAGTGTATGTTTCCAGGATTTCCTTTTTATCAAGTTTTTCGTCTATTTCATATGCATCAAAGATTCTTCGTTTGATGGAAAGAATTGTATCAAGTTTTTTGCTTAGAGTTTTTCTATCTATAATGTCTACCGCCCGTATACCATTGCGCGATATTTTATCACTATAGCAGGGACCAATACCTCTCTTTGTTGTACCAATTTTTTTATCTCCTAGAAATTTCTCCTCAGCACCATCCAATATTTTATGATACGGCATGATAATGTTTGCCCTATCACTTATGAGAAGCTTTGGTTTAATACCACGTTTTGTGAGCTCACCAATTTCTTTAATCAAAACATCTGGATCTATAACACACCCATTACCAATAACACCTATTTTTCCTTGTATCACTCCAGATGGCGTTATGTGAAGTTTGTACACCTGATCTTCAACTTTTATAGTATGACCAGCATTATTTCCCCCTTGAAAACGAACAACATACTCTGCATCTTTTGAAAAATAATCAACAATTTTACCTTTTCCTTCATCTCCCCACTGCGTACCAATTACTAAATTAACCGTCATTTTATTTCACTCAGAGGGCAATGTAAAAGACATACATAAATATGATGTTAGTTGCCATCTTTTACATAGATGTCAATTCTAGGTGGTTTTTCTAGATGTTTTTTTACCGCACATAATTCAGCTGATTTTATCACTGCGTTTTTGTAGTTATCAGGGAAATCTTCTGGGACCTGAATCTCTATGTTAATTTTGTTTATCATATGGGTCTCTTTGTCTTTATCCATTTTCAAGACAAGTTTAATATTTTCTGTTGGAATTTTACGTCTTTGACAGAAATCAAGAACATAGGCTCCAGTACATGTACCAATCGAAGCAACAAATAAAGAAAATGGTTCAGGAGCTGACCCGTCACCTCCCTCACGTTCTGGTTGATCAGTTTTAATCGTGAAACCTTTATATTCTGCATCAACTTTTTTACCACCTGAAAAACTAATTTTCATATCCATATTGATATCCCATTCATACACGTAAATAAATATTTTTTATTAACGTTTGGACAAAGGTTTTATAAAATAGAGTATGTATCGGCCAGACAAATGCCGGATAATTGGAATCCATTCAGGAATGAAAATAACGTCACCAACCTAGATGTCGAGTTGTTAAAAAGAGAAGTTGGTCAACGTTTTCCTTTTTATGAAGTAAAATCAAATTTAAACACAGTAGCATTTTTCTGCAGAATTGATAAAGAAACTTTGGAGGGGAACTTCGACTCTTTAAGAAAATCTCTTTCTGAAAAAGGATATGTTCCAATGCTTCGCTACGAAAAAGGAGAACATATCATATACATCATTCAAAAGCCGAAAAGAAAAGAAAAATCTATATGGATCAATATCTCACTACTAATTGCAACAATTATTACTACAATTCTTACAGGTTCACTTCTTAATATGGGACACTCTGAAATCCAGAGCGTGACCAACATCCTAGACATATTCAATATTAATAACCTGTTTAGCGGAACTGTATTTTTTGCTCTCCCGCTCATGAGTATTTTGTTTGTCCACGAAATGGGACATTATTTCACTTCAAAAAAACATGGAATTAAAACTTCTCTTCCGTTCTTTATGCCTATCCCTCCAATCCTGCCTGGATTTAACATAGGTACATTTGGTGCATTGATCTCAAGTAGCGACCCCATGCCAAACAAAAAAGCATTGTTTGATGTTGGAATATCTGGACCTTTAGCAGGATTTATCATTGCAATACCTGTCACAGCCATAGGAATTGCCACTTCTGAAATAGTTCCAATATCTGATTTTTCTTCTGGAGAAGTTATTCTTGGAAGCTCATTTCTTTTTATTATGTTATCAAACATGATACATACCATTCCAGAGGGTTTTGCCCTTAATATGAATTCCACTGCATTTGCAGGATGGGTTGGACTTCTTATCACGTCCATTAACCTTCTTCCAGCCGGTCAACTTGACGGAGGACATATATTCCGCGCAGTTCTTGGAGAAAAACAAAAATATGTAGGTTGGATAGCAGTTTTTATCATGATTTTTACAGGATGGACGTTTTTTGCCATTATTATCGTTCTTATGATGGGTATGATGCATCCGCCACCACTCAACGACGACACAGATATAGATATGAAGAGAAAAGTACTCTTCTTTGTTGCACTGGCTATATTGATATTGTGCTTTATTCCATTCCCAATATACACAATCTAGATTGGATAACATCGTAACCATTTAATACCACCACATCAATTTACCTTTGAAGTGAAGCATATGAAAACATATTTAAAAATTCTGTTTAACAGTGAAGGAGCTGCTCCATCGGAAATAAAAGATCAGCTACTAAACATGGGATTCAAAGCAACCAAGGGGAACTATGATTTTGTTTACGATTGGAATGAAGAGTCTGCAACCGTAGAAGAACTTGTATGGTTTGCAGATAAAGTACATTTAGCTTTAAAAAAGAACAAGATTTACTTTAGCATAGAAACAATATAGAGTTTCTATCGCTCCTTAGTTCTTTTAATTTTTTCTAGAGTTCTACTAAAGACACCCATTAGAGTATGATATTCCCATTTGGAAGGCATTGCTCTTCCCATTATTCGTCTGAACATTACATTTGTTTTTTCTTTTTTGTGTTCTGGGTAGTTTATCTCTTCAAGTAATCTGGAAAAAAAATCAAATAATATCCCCTTTTCTATTCTTCCAATGATTCTTTTTTCCCTTGGTTCAAATGTTTTTTTGACATACAAATCATACAAAACAAGATTTACTGCATGCGAAAGATTAAGTGACAGGTATGACTCACTCGTAGGTATTCTAAGCATAATATCGCATGCTGCAATTTCATTATTGTATAGGCCATAGTCCTCTCGCCCAAAAACAAGTCCTACTTTTCCATCTAATTCAAACATTTTTTCAGATAAATCTTCAAGTAGAACAGGATTTCTCAGATGTTTTTTATCTGTCTTAGTTTCAATGGAAGAAGTAGCAACAAGATAATCAAGATCTTCTATTGCACTTTCAAATGATGAAAAAATCTTTGCATTATCAAGAATATTACATGCATGTACAGATCTAACGTAGCACTCATCATCAAGTTTGCAGGGACTTACTAAATAAAGTTCGTCAAAATCAAAATTCATCATTGTTCGTGCTACTGCACCAACATTGCCTCCATATTTTGGTTCAACAAGAACAACACAGAACTCAGTTATTGCATTTCACCATCCAAACTACAGGTAATTATTATTTAACTATTTTATTCTCAGTTCTTTTTCTTTCTCTTTTACCATTTCTTTGTACTTGGAAGGTAAATGTCTAACCGATTCTTTTAACTCGCTGTGTCTTTTGAGTAATTCCGACCTCTTGTTTGTCTGGAGTTCTTCCAAAACAAACTTCTTTTTCACGATAAAACTGTAGAGATAATAAATACCCATACCAAAAACAATAAGTCCTA
>CAZXHI010000007.1:0-9591 GCA_964640555.1 uncultured Thermoplasmatales archaeon
TGAGTGAATTTTAATGTATAAATAATGAGAATTAGCAATTTTTTAAATTGGTAATGAGTTGGGAATGAGTTGGAAATAAATTTTATATAGGAAATATTATTATAACTTTTAATTAAAGGAGTTAATTAATATGAAAAACAAAAAAGTACTGATTTTTCTAATTACAAGTCTATTTATTGTATCCTTGGTAGGTATATCTGTTTATGGAACTAATATTGAGAATGAAAAAAAGGAACTAATGGACACACCTTTTTCTCTAACAACAAATGGGTATGGAATTCAGTGGGAGATGAACTATGGCAATGATCGCGGAGAGGGCGCACGATTTGAAGGTCCGCAACCAATTGGTGATTGTGATGGAGATGGAGATAATGAACTCTTAATTAGTGGTCGGGATGCAGCTATACGAGTTATGGAATGGTCTGAATCACTACAAACATATGAGGAGACACACACTCTTCACAGTCCATTTTATAAAATTCTCATGTTTTTAAACCAATTTAATGAAAGTATCGAGCCACCGGATGCTGGAGGTATGGCAATTGGTGATCTTACTGGTGATGGAGAAAATGAGATTGCTGCCACTTGGTATACCACAGTCTACAAATGGATTGGGGGAAAATATCGGATAATTGGTTTTAATCCATATATTTTTTGGAATGGTGGTGGTAATGCGGATTGCTATATTGGTGACTGTGATAACGATGGACAAAACGAACTAATTATGAGCGGTGGTTCTAGCCGGCATGGTAATGATGAAATGGCAGAAATTGTGATTTTTAAATGGAATGGTTGGCGGCTTGTGAAGGTAGCGGAATGGAATGATCCAGGTGTTAGCGGCTATGTTTACATGGCGGGTCTTGGTGACGTTGACTATGATGGTGAAAACGAGATTGTCTGTGGCTCGGTGGGGAAAGTTGTTGTTTTAGACTGGAACAAAGATACTGGAGAATTTGAATCAACTGTTATTAAACAAACTGATTGGGAGAATTATCCCTTTGCCTGTATCTGTAAAGATAGTGATGGAGATGGACTAGCAGAGATACATGTGGGATATAGTAGCCCTTGGGTTACATTTTTTAAATGGAATGGAACAGACTATGAACAATACTTTGAACGATATTGGCCTGGGGAGGAAGGAATCATTGAAGCACTTGATGTAGGTGATGTTGATGACGACGGGATTGCTGAAGTTTGCATTGGAACAGACCTGGTGCATATTCTTCAATGGAATGGAACTTCTTATGTTGAGGAAGCGGTACTACCGACATGGGGGAATCTCGCTGTTACTAATATTGGTGACTGTGATAATGATGGAAAAAATGAAATTAACGTTGGTTCAGTAACTGTATATCATGGTGAGGATTTTATGGAATGGATATTCAAATATGGATGGGGGACTTAGGAAATTGGAGGAAAAAATATGAATAAAAAATTTGTAGGAATTTTTGTGTTTATGCTGCTAATTTTTAGCTTTCTTCCAGCAAGCGGTTTAAACATAAATAATGAAAAAACATCGAATGAATGTGATTGCATTAATCAACTAAAAGATATTGATGAGAAATATTTTGACAAATACCCAACAATGGAAAAATCACCCTCTTTTATAGATATACCTGAATCGGGAATACCCGAAATTATTGATACACCTTCATCTTTTAGTTGGCTTGATTTTGAAAACAGCAATTGGCTAACACCTGTAAAGAAACAGCTTTGTGGCGATTGCTGGGATTATGCAGCGTTAGGAACACTTGAAAGCATAATAAAAATTAGAGAAAACTGTCCTGAGTTAACTCCTGACCTATCAGAACAATACGTGCTTTCATGTCTACCAAATGCTGGTAGTTGCCATGGAGGAAATAGCTATCGTGCATTTCAACTTATGATGGAAACAACCGAGGAAGGAAATTATCACAATGGCATAATTCCTGAGTCATGTTTTCCGTATCAAGCATCAGATGATATACCCTGTGAAGATAAGTGTTCTGATTGGGAGGAGAAACTAATTCCCATTTTGAATTATGGTCAATGGAGACCGGATGGATCAAGTAGCAGTAGAGAAGAAATAAAAACTTATGTAATGGTAAACGGACCAGTTGCTACTCATATAGAGTCTACAGATTATTTTGCATATTGGGGTTCAATACATCATAGTCCAAATGATTATTTTCCATATACCGGGCCTAGTCAGCGGGTTAATCATGTTGTAATGCTTCTTGGATGGGAAGATAGTTCAAGTATTGGAAAAGGCGGTTATTGGATATGTAAAAACAGTTGGGGTAATGAATGGGGTTATGATGGTTTTTTTAACATTGCATATGGAAGTCTAAGTATTGATACAGCTTCTATTGTTTGGGTTGATTATGATCCTGAAAGTGTTGACTGGGATCCTATTGCTGATGCTGGTGGATACTATAATGCAAGAATAGGAGAAGAAATAACGTTTGATGGAACAGATAGTTTTGATGCAGAAGGAGAGATTTCATCATATACATGGGAATTTGGAGATGAAGCAGTAAAAAATGGATCAACAGCAACACATATCTATTTAGAAAAAGGAATCTATGAAGTAACTTTAACTGTTACCGATTCAAACGATAATACAGATACAGATAAAACATGGGTATGGATAGATGAACCATCAAATTCGCCAAATACCCCAGTAATTACGGGTCCAGAAAGAGGATCACCGAACCAGGAATATACATATTCTATTTCAACAACTGACGCAAATGGTGATGATGTTTACTATTTAATAGACTGTGGGGAATATAAAAATACAGAAGAATGGGTAGGGCCCTATACATCAGGAGAAGAGTTAACATTTTATAAATCTTGGAGTGCTCTTGGTGATTATGAAATCAAGGTAAAAGCAAAAGATAATTATGGTTTAGAAAGCGATTGGGGAACTTTATCTGTTAGTATGCCAAAAAACAGAATGCAAAATAACCTGCATCTGTTTAAGATTTTAGACATACTCTTAAATGCATTACCAACACTAAGAAATTTGCTCAGATTATAAAGCATATCGAAAATATCTGCAATTATTACTGCACGTGGTGCTAGTGTTTTTGTTGTTTTTGCGATACCTGGAACCTATGCTCTTGGACTTGTTGATGCTATTAGGACAAATTCAAAAATGAAATTTATTTTATCAAGTTCATTGGTTTACCACAGCAGACAAGTTCACCACCACCAACCTTAACTACTTCAACAATATTTCCACAAATATCACATTTAGGCATTTAGCCATATCCTTTATTGTGTGCTTTCGTGTAATGTATATGTAGCGCCCTTTCACTTTTAAAGACTTTACCACATTCTCCACATTTAGGCATATTCCTTACCTCCTTTAACCCACAATCATCAACCTTTACAACACTACTCTCTGACTTAAATCTTGTAATATATTCATATAGTTCATAAAACCTTCGTAAGGACTATCATATGGGCTAAAATACGCATGGACATCTCCATCAGCAAGACCTTTTGTTGAACAGTAATACAAATGATCTGATGTTTGAAGACGACGCCAAGTTTTAAGTAACCCCTCATTACCCTTTTTCTTAAGTTTTCCACCAATGTTTTTCAATTCATTAAAACAAGCCATTTGCATATCGTTTCCAAGCCATGTCGATACATTCCGCTCTTCATCAGCCCATGAAATAGCCCAAGGAACATCAATTTCACCTACAGATTTATAGCGATCAACTGCCTCACTTACTGTTACAAAATCAAGGTTATCATGTTTCAATACTTCACCGGGGAGATGTTTAAGGAATTCAAAGATCCCTGTCTCTATCCATTGATGTTCTCCAAATGTTTCGTAATCCATGAACAGGTTAATAACATCCCCGAAGGAGTTGGACATCCAGTTCGCGTATTTATCTGCTGTCAAAGGGAACCCGCTCCAATTTCTTGTCGAGAATCGGAACCCAACATCATCACTTAGTTTATAGTTTCTCATGAGTACTTTGATATTTGCATTAACTGGTTTGTAGACAAAGTTTGGTGAACGCCATCCTAAAATCTTATCTGCCCCTTCGGTGATAATTCCTTTGTATCCTAATTCAGTGATTTTTCTTGCTATTCTGTTATCATAGATTGTTTCAGTGTTTCTGAAAATCTTTGGTGTATAGTTAAATATTCTTTTTATCATCTTACGATGCATTTTTATTTGCTTTTCGAACTCATCAAGATCGTCATACATGCTTGAAAGTGAATGATAATATGTCTCCTCGATGAGATCGACAGCGCCTGTGGCAAACAGATCCTTAAAACTATCAAGAACCAAAGGCATATACCGTTCACAATATTCAATGAATGTACCTGTCAGGCTAAATGAAACCCGAAATTTACCATCATATTTATTTATTAATTCAAGCAATATTTTATTTGTTGGGAGATAACATTTTTTTGCAACTTTTTCAAAAATTTCCTGGTTAAGTTTCTTATCAAAATAGTCGGAATATCTATCATGGTTTGCACCTATATTGAATACCGAAAAATGATTTAATCTCATCGGTTGATGTACCTCGAAATATAAACAGACTGATGTCATTACATACCTCCTTTATAAACTTCTTCGATTGTTTGATTTTTTAGTATATCTCTATTTCTAAATTTTTGTCCACAGTAAATACTTCTGTAAATTTTTACCATATTTTTCCCTCCTAAAAAAAGGGATTTGGACGATATAATCGTCCTTTCATATTTCGATTATCTCACTTTCTTAGGTTTTAGCGTTATTTACAAAACTTACCCGTTTGCTCTAAGTAAATCTTACTCTTCGAAAGTCATCTTCTTCCAATAATTGAAGTCGTTTTCGCTTCCTCCAATTCACCTCATCCTCAAAGACTGTAAATTCTCTATCCATATTCATTGATATAATCTGTCCTATCCGAAATTTGTCTGATGATAGTAGTATGCATTAGGTGTTATATATAGTTGTGTACAAATGTATATTAATATGTAAAATTATTACATATTTGTGTAAAAAATGGTAAAAAGAATTCGTATGAACATATCTTTAACCAAAGAAGAAAATGCACTAATCAAAAAACTCGCGAAAGGAGAAGAAAAATACGAAGAAACGCAGAAAGAAGAAAAGAAAAGAATACAAAAAGATAAAATCATAGGCAAAGAAGAAGACGAAGAAAAAGAGCCGGAAGAAGAAAATGAATACAAAGAAAGGAAAAGAAATCTACAAATTGAGAGCTATAACCGTAGAACCAGTATTTGGAGATATCAAAGAAAATAAAGGAATGCGAGCATTCCTCACAAGAAGTATCGAGACAGTGAAAACAGAATTCAACCTTGTATGCACAGCAAGCAACTTGAAGAAAATATGGATCGAGTTGCAAAAGATAAACAACAAAAAAGGTATATTTTTGGATGTTATGTAAAATTCTTCAACCAGTTTGTTTAATACTTGTTTAATCCATCCATCATTTCTAATTGCTGGACAGCCTGTAAAAGGCGGGGATTTAAACCCCTTACAAAACATGTTAAAACTAAAAGTTTAAAGAGTTAACAAGATATACACAGCTCATGGCAATGGGTTTTGTATTAATAAACGCTGCACCGGCACATGAACATGAGGTATATACCAAGCTCTCTAAAATACCAAAAATTGTTGAAGTTCATCCTTTGTTTGGAGAATTTGACCTTATAGCTAAGATAAAGACGAGAGACTTTGAAAAGCTTGGAGAAATAGTTGTAAAAAAGATTAGAACAATAGAGGGTGTGACAGACACTAAAACATTAACAGTGACAAAAAGCCTCAAATAAATAACAAGGGCTGAAGACTTTTTTCCAATGTGATTCTATGGTGTGATCTTCCTGCCGTCTCTATCAAAATATTTTTTGCAGTTCTCGCAATACCAACACTCGATTTGGTTTTCAAAACTATGAGTCAGTTCTTGGTTACATATCGGATAATAATCCATCGCCATATCCAAACTCCTTCGTGTTTCATGTATGAATATAATAATCATTTTAAAAGGGTTATACTGGATTGTTTTTTTTATACCAAGGGCAATCGAAACATGAATCAGGATGGGCAGGGCATCCCTTGAAATTGTGCTTTGCTATTATACCAGCATTCGTTCCCATAACCTTCAGTATACGCTTCGCAGTTCTCCCTCATGGTTTTCGGGCATTTCATGCATTCCCAACAATTTTGTAGGTCTTTTTTCATATACTCCCACTGTATCATACTCTAAGATTTGTATTACTTAAAATTACTCTGTAAAAATGCCTGAATGACATAATGTCACAACATGTTTATTAATGACTGTTAACAAAGTATAACATGGGAGAATGAAAAAGAAAGTTTTACGAGTTGAAGCATGTACATTTTTCAATTACACAAAAAATGGAAAAACGGAGGGATATAAGAATAAACTCCGGGAAATGTTTTTGGAATACAAAAGAGGTGGGATGAAGTCAAAAGATGCATGGGAAAAAGCAAAAATGGTACTTGATTCTTTTGGGAGATTCCTGTAGTAACAATAATTGTTTTGAAATTGAATAGGAGAATAACTAATGAATTGAAGAGATATAGTGGGAGGTAAGAAGAATTATGAAGAAAATCATGATTGTGGATGACGAACCTGATTTAGTCTTTTCTATCAAATACGGATTAGAAAATTTTTCAGAAAAGTATAAAGTCATAGGTGCTAAAAGTGGACGTGAATGTTTTGTGCTATTAAAAAACGGTCAGATGCCAGATCTGATTCTGCTGGATATTATGATGCCGGAAATGAATGGATGGGACGTATTTACAAAATTAAAAGAAAATTCAGAATGGAGGGATATTCCTGTAGTATTTCTAACGGCAAAAACAGATCCATATAGCAAGGGATTTGGAAAGATGGCAGCTACTGAGTACATTGCAAAACCTTGTGATATAAAGAATTTAGAGAAGAGAATTAATAAAGTTTTGAAAAAAAACAATAGTTATAGGCTAATCGGGTAGTTTAAAATATTTATATTTCATTTCTGTTTTCACTTTATAGGGCAGAGAGATTATAATATGCTTGTACAAGAAATTATGACTAAAGAAGTAGTCACCATAGATTCCAATGACACAATTTTTGATGCTTTTATCAAATATCGAGATGAAAAGGTTGGTTGTCTGATTGTAACCGATAAAGAACGATGTGTAGGGATAGTAACAGAGCGTGACCTTATTGAAAAAGCTGTATGTCTTTGCAAAGACCCGAAAAAAACAAAAATAAAAGAGATTATGTCTTCTGATATTAAAACAATTCATCCGCTAAAAAAACTAGAACAGGCATTAGAAATAATGAAGAAATATAAAATAAAAAAACTTCCTGTTGTATCTGATGATGCAGTAGTCGGAATTGTTACTAGTACAGACATAGTATATGCACGACCAGAGCTTACGAAGAGATTCATGGAGTCATGGGTAAATATAAGATGGGAAGACTAGATAGTTAGATTATGGGTACTCTTCTAGGTTCACCTATTTTGCCAGGGGGGAATTTAGAAAGATAATGACTAAAATATTTATTTTAGTCGTGTATACTAAATTAACGTTCAATCCGGCATATAATACTCTAAAACGTCTGATTCGCGTAGGATTTCCATCTTATTTAATTAAAACTTTCTAAATTTATAAATATTTTTTAATAATTTAAAATATACGTAGCGAGTTATTTCCATTTTTTTACCCAAAAATGGGGATGAGCCAATTTTTTAAATTGTTTTCCTTCGATTCAACAACTCTTTCCCTTTATCAGTCACATACAAAAACTTCGAACGACCACGCTTCCGAGAGATAATAAGCCCCTTCTTTAACAAATCCTCAATTCGTTTCTGAGCAGTCACCTTAACAATCCCAAAATGATCGCAAACATTCTTATGGGAGACAAGACTATTTTTCTCGTTCTCCTTAAAAATAAAAACAAATAAATCATACAACACATCTTCAAGATACATGTCCCGTATCTGCTGAGAAGGCAACATGTTAAACTCCTCCTGCAAAAAACTAACCTGTTCATTAGAAAACAACATCTTATTCACACGTAATAAAAACAAACCCTGTTTCATTATCGTAAGTTCATTCACCCGGTACAAAAAATTTAAAACCTTGCCAAACCCAAACTGAGTGATAAGATAATCCACTCGATTCAAACACATAGCAACATTTTTTGTCTCTTTCACAAACACTTCTATAGCACCAAACAATTCATCAAGATTTGAAACAACTCCCTCACCAGAATCATAAGAAGAAAAATTCAGCATCGTTGGTTGCAGACCGTTAAAACAATCAGGAGCAACATCAGACAGGTTTCGAGTGATGCATAATCCATTCCAACCACTATGCAGCAAACCTTTAAAAACATCAAACAATGAATCAGCAGAAACCTCACTCACAAGATAACTACTACCAGGAATAAGTCGTCCGTGAATCTCATCCTTAAATGTAATATCCTTACAGATAAACACCACATCAGAAATCACATCATTAGATTTCACCATTGAAGGAGATACAGACCATAAACGCTTACCGCCAACATTACTCTTCACAACAAGTTGATTTAGAAAACCATCTTTACCAGCAAAAACATGGTTAAGATACTCATGAAACTCCGATATATTCTCAAACAGATTTAAACTACGTAGTTTCTTACTAACAACCTTTGTTTTAGAAATACCAGTGTTTCGCTCCGCAGCAACATTCCACAAACTCACCTTATGATCCAAGTCAACAGTAAAAACAATCTCACCGGCACTATTTACAATATTATCAAGAAAACGTTTCTGTTTCGAAATTTTTTCTCTATCTTTCTGTCGTTCCGTAATATCACGAGAATTAATAATCAAACCATTGATAACTTGATTATTAACTTGGTTATTACCAATAGATTCAAAATAATGATAAATACCATTCTTATCTTTAATTCTGAACGTCAGTTTATTTGTTAAACCTGGTTGAGAAATAATTTCTTTAAAATATTGTTTAACACTATTTACATCATCTGGATGAATATTTTCAAAAACTTTTTTACCTAATCTTTCAGAAAGTTCATATCCCAAAATTCGTTCTAATGGCGGGCTTTCATAAAGTATCTTTCCAGTTTTATCAACAACAGTGATTAAATCCATCGAATTCTCAATCAGAGATATATAGTACTCTTCTTGATTGATAAGTTTACGCTCTTCTTTTTTCATTTCAGTTGTAATTTCATTAAAATATACGAAAAATCCAACCACATTGTTGGAGGAATCAATATTTGGAACGAGTATTGTTTTCCACCAATGTCCCCTTTCATAATCGACAATTTCAACAGTTTTTTTATCCCTGACAATGCCTTCCATTATGTTTCCACGCTGTTTGCCAACAGCTTTCTCCAAATATGAATAACCTGAAGTACCGATAAGTTTCTCACGTGGCAAATTAAAAATCTTTTCAAGAGCAGCATTAATAACTATAATTTTACCCTCTAAATCAGCTTTAACCATACCGCCAGGAAAATTATCAATCAAAGAAACAAGATCCTCATTCTTCATAATTTGTTTTTTAGACATTCGTATCCTCCAGGTAAATGTTCTTTATCAATT
>CAZXHI010000008.1:0-1656 GCA_964640555.1 uncultured Thermoplasmatales archaeon
GTCAAATACTATCAAAGCGTCACTAATCATGTCAATGAAATATACGTCATGATCTACAATCATGGCTGATTTTCCTGACTTTTCTATTACTCTTCTAACAGTTCTTGAGGTAACCATTCTCTGTTCACTGTCTAGATATGCGGAGGGTTCATCGATTAGGTAGATATCGGCTTCCTGGACAAGAGAATTAGCAATTGCGACCCTTTGTAGTTCCCCACCAGACAAGGTATCCATTTGTTTATCAAGAAGATATTTCAGATTCAATGGTTTGAATATTTCTGCTTTAAAAAAGGGCGATGTGAACAACTGTTGCGCCTTCCATTCAAGAAACTCTCTGACAGTCCCACTGAAATCTGGCGTTATGTACTGAGGCTTGTAGCTTACCTTTACGTCATATTCTATCTTTCCACTTGAAGGTTCTATGACACCAGATAACATCTTTACAAAGGTTGTCTTTCCTATGGCATTAGGGCCAACAATGCCAATTATTTCACCTTGTCTGATGACGCCTCTTTCGATTTCCAGGGAGAATTCTTTGAATGATTTTGCTAAATTATCGTACGTGATGAGTATATTCATCTCCTGTCTTTTCTTTGGAGGATGCGCAAAAAACTCAATTTTTTCCCCAAATCGAATGTTTTCCTCCTTGAGATATCCCGAGAGATAGGTGTTTATTGCATGACGTACACCACGGGGATGAGTTACTACACCATATGCTCCCTCATCACCATATACGAGATGTACGTTGTCACAGAGAAAATCTAAAACCGCTAGGTCGTGTTCTATGACCAGCACCTTTCTCTCTTCTGACAACTCTTTGATTATGTGTGCAACCTTTAATCGCTGATGGATGTCCAGGTAGGAAGAGGGTTCATCAAAAAAATACAGATCAACGTCTTTGAGGAGTGCTGCTGCTATTGATACAAACTGCAATTCGCCACCAGAAATAGTACCTTTTCCTATATCTTTATAAAGGATGCCAGCTAGACCTAATTTTTCAACAACGATGTCAAATGTTCCAGAAGTATCTGCCTTCTTAAGCACGTCTCTGATTTTCCCCTTCATTATCTTTGGTAGTCTATCGACATACTGCGGCTTCACAACACTTTTGATCTCTTTATTTGCCAGACTTTTAAAATGATCATGAAGCTCTGTTCCTGCATAGTATTCTAAAACGTCATCCCATGAAGGCTCATCGTCATAATCTCCCAAATTTGGTTTCATCTGTCCAGATAGAAGCTTAATTGCTGTTGTTTTCCCGATTCCGTTTGGACCAAGAATACCTATGCAACTTCCTTTTTTTGGAGTAGGAAGTCTAAACAATCTAAATCCATTTTGACCAAATTGGTGTACAAGATCAGTCTTAAGTTCTTCTGCAAGACCAATGATTTTTATAGCGTCAAAGGGGCATTTATGAACACAGATTCCACATCCAACGCAGAGTTCCTCTGAAATGACGGGCTTGCCGTCTTCTCCTTTGGTGACGGTTTCATCTCCAGCTCTCACTCTAGGGCAAAATTTTATGCATTCCATAGTACAATTCTTTGGTTTACACCTGTCTTTTATCAGTACGGCTATACGCATGGTTACGGCATGAGAAAATAAGCGGTTATTAAAAGGTTTTTATTTGACTTGATGAAAATGAAGCAAATAGTA
>CAZXHI010000009.1:0-13797 GCA_964640555.1 uncultured Thermoplasmatales archaeon
TAGCGGACGCGGCGGGATTCGAACCCGCGACATCTGGCTTAGAAGGCCAGCGCCTTATCCAGGCTAGGCCACGCGCCCATTTTTCCAACTAAGTGAATTGTTTTCACGAATCAAATAAAAATTGATAAAAGTATGGGTGTATAACTTTATTCGTAGGGTGCCGCTTCCCAAATTAGATCAACATGTGAGATAATCATACGTCTGCAACAATATCTATCTACTCCAAGATCATCCAGGATTTCCTTGGGTGTTTCTTTTGGTTTTTCACCAGAATCAATGGATGCTTTGTATTCTGCATATCTCTTTTTGTATTCCTCGTACGCCTCACCTATGACCTTTCCGCATGTAAAACATCTTACAGGAATTATCACAACATCACCTATATGATTTCTGCCTTTTCTTTCTGGCACCACGACCAAGAGGTTTTTTAGTTTCCTTTCTCCTTGAGTCGTTAACTAGTAAACTTCTATCATGATCTAAAAAAGCCAGTTTTAAACTTGGATCAGCAGTGAATTCAACCAGCCCTCTGGCAATGGCTGTACGAACTGCGTTTGCCTGACTCATAAAACCGCCACCTGCAACATCAACATCAATGTTTATCTTGTCTATATGTTTTTCAGCCAATCTAATTGGTTCAAGTATTTTCCACTTGGCAATTTCTGGTTCATAAAGCTCAACAGGTTTTTTGTTTATCCGTACCAAGCCTTTTCCTTTTTGGACAGTGGCCCGTGCAATTGCAGTTTTCCTTTTACCTGATGTATTAATAATTTTTTTTACCATTAAAATTGCACCCCTAATGATTTTGAAAGTTCCTCGATTGTTATATAATTAACGGGTTGTTTTTTAGCCTCTTCTATCATTTCAAATTTTTTGTCTTTAAACTCTTTTGGAATACCAACGTAGCATTTCAATCTTTTAAAAGCTTCTCTGCCGTGAGGTGTCTGGTAGGGAATCATACCTCTAACAGTTCGTTTTACAATCATGTCAGGCATTCTCGGGAAAAATGGTCCTTTGCGGTAGGTACCAACTTCTCTCTTCTGTTTGTAACGATTTTTTATGGATGATTTTTTACCAGATATTATGGCTTTCTCTGAATTGACTATTGCAATTTCCTCGCCGCCTAATAGGCGCTTTGCAGTGTCTGTACTCAATCGCCCTAAAGTAGCACCGTTCGCATCAATTATAGTTGTCATAATTTACCCCAATATCCTAATATCTTTCCCTTTTGGATTGTTTTTCAGTAACTCTTCAATGGACATGCATTTGCCACCTGATTTCTTTATTTTCTCCTGAGCACTCTCTGAAAATGACCAGGCGGCAATTGAAACTTTTTTCGTAAGATCCCCAGTAGCTAATACTTTGCCCGGTACAAGAGCAGTTTCTTTGTCTAGGATATATTTACTGATTCTATTCAGGTTGACCTCTGCCCAGTTCCTGGATGGTTTTTCTAGCCTCACCGCTATATCTTTCCAGATATGTACATCGTTTTCATTTGATTGTTTTTTTAACTCGTGTATCAATTCTAGTAGCACAGGATTTGTCTTTTTACTTTTCTTAGCCATAGGATGTTTCTCCAGGTATGGGAATTGTAGTGAAAGGAAGTGCTATTTATAAGATTTGTGGGAGAAACTATTAAAAATGAATGCTAAATAAAGCGTCTGTATGAAACGACTTATTTCAGTCTGTGGGAGCGATGGATCAGATGGCCATTTATCTAGATATGCGTTAGAGACTGCAGAAAACGTTGGAAGGTTTATTGCACGAAGGGGCGGTGTTGTAGTCTGTGGTGGTCGTGGAGGAATAATGAGGGCAGTATGTAAGGGTGCCAAGGAGGAAAATGGTATAACTGTTGGCATATTGCCAGAATCAAAAGAGGAGGCGAATGAATTTATTGACATTCCTATTGTCACAGGATTGGGGCACAGAAGAAATTTCGTGATTGTTGATACTGCTGATGCAGTAATAGCGATAGGTGGAAGATGGGGAACGTTAAATGAGATTTCTTTTTCTATGGTCTTTGAAAAGCCTCTTATATTAATCAAAGGTACTGGTGGATGTGTTGATGATCTTGTAAATGGGCAGATAATGCAAGATATAGAATCTACTTATTATGTTGTAGATTCTGCTGAAGCTGCAGTGAAAAAAGCATTTGAATGTTTCAAAAATCCCTCATGAACCGGCTAATTAAAATAATATCTGTACTTTATCTTAAAGCATGTTGTGTTGTATCAGCAGCATAAAAGTATGTTGTGCAGCATTTGCATCATTATATAGTAGCAAGTACGATAAAAAATAGAGTGATAAAATGGAATTCAATGGAAAAGTTGTCCTGATATCTGGAGCTACGGGTGGAATGGGTGAGGAAATAGCTAAGTTACTTTCCAACGAAGGTTGTAAATTGGCACTTTTTGCCCGAAGAGAAGAGAAACTAAAGGAAATCGCTAGTAGACTAAGTAGTGATAAGGCAGAATGCATTTTTAAAAAATGCGATGTGAAAAATATTGAAGACGTAAAAGAAGCTGTTGAATATACACACAAAACTTTTGGTAGAATTGATGTAGCAATATTAACTGCAGGTGTTCTAATACCTAATCCAATCCAGACCTTTGATAGTAATATTATAAAAAACTCCATGGAGATCAATTTTATGGGTACTGTTTACTTTATAGAATCTCTGTTGCCTATTATGAAATCTCAGAAATCGGGTACTATCGTGGCGACTTCTACTTTACCTGATAGAAGAGGGGTTCCTGGTTGGGGTGCTTATGGTGCTAGTAAGGCAGCATTAAGTTGGTTAATGGAAAGCCTTAGGGCTGAGGCTAAGCAAAGATATGGTGTGAATGTCATCACAATAAAACCGGGTTCTGTTGAAACTCCGATGTTGGAAGGCTATAGTAGACACGGTGCAATATCTGCCAGGAAAGCAGCAGAAATCATCATAGAAGGGATAAAAAAAGGAAAAAAAATAATTCAATTTCCGCTTGCACAGGTTGCACTGATTAGAATGACAGATGTATTTCCTGTGTTTGCATATGATAGCATGGACATAGATCAGCAGAAGGGGGGTGGCTATCCCTCTGTTGAGGAAGAATAAAATGTGGATGTTAAAATTGGGGGAAATATATGTGTTTAACAACTGTTAATGTGGATTGATGTTGTATGAATCCTCTCCTAAATCCCCTCATATCACTACCTGTACTAAAAAACTATGTTTTGGATCCAGGAAGAATGCAGAGGTTAAACCCTAAACAGCTGAAAAGATACAGAGATGAAGCATTCAGAAAAATAGTCAAATATGCATATACTGTACCGCTCTATCATGATAAATACAAAAAAGCAGGTATTCATCCAAGTGATATCAAAGGAATAGGTGACATTGTAAAATTGCCCTTTATAACAAAGAATGATATAAGGGAAGGATTCCCAGACGAGATAATACCAGTCGGTTATAAAAAGGATAAGGGGCATGTTATTTGCACTGGTGGCACAACAGGAAAACCTGTTTCTATTTATACTGATTTTCCCACCATGGCTAAATCTGCCGGTACAATCCTGAGAGAAATGAATTTTTTTAATTTAAATTGGAGGAAATCAAGATTTGTTCATATCGGGAATTTTAATCAATATCGAGTTGATCTCATAACGCAAGAAAACTTCCAATCTCATCTTAACTCCTTTTTTTCTATGAACAATCAGCTAAACATTGATGTAGATTTACCAATGGTTGACATTATAAACAAGCTAGATAGTTTCAAACCAGACATTATCATGGCGTATCCTGCTATATTTCAGCATTTGGCTTTTTTGAAGAGAAAAGGATATGGCAAAAGTATTAAACCAAAACTTTTCTGGACGGGGGGTGCTATGTTGGATGATTATACAAGGAATTATGTTGAAGATGCGTTTGAATGTAGATTACTGAATATTTATCCGTCGGTTGAAGCTGGAGCTGATATTGCATTTGAGTGTATGGAAGGAACTTGGCATATTCATTCAGATTTCTTTAATGTTGAGGCTATAGATGAGGCTGATGAATTGGTTTCATCTGGTGAGAGGGGTCATGTTGTGATAACTCGACTTTGGGGTAGAGGAACACCCATAATTCGGTATACAGGTATGGATGATTGGGTTAAACTTTCTCATTGGGAAGAGTGTGATTGTGGATTAACAACGCCTGTTATAGTGGGAGGTGTTGAAGGGAGAAAGAGGGCCAATATAATCTTACCAAATGGAAAGGTTTTCCCACCAGGTGCATTTTGTTTTATAACACCCGTACTTCTCAAACTTAAGACGTTCAAAGTGAAGAGATATCAGATAGTACAGAGAAAGATAGATGAAATAGATATCCTACTTGTTATTGACGAGGATTTGAGAAATGTGGGGCCTTCTTTTGATGTAATTGCCAGTAATATAAGAGAAAGTTACATGAAAAAGGTTGGACCAGGAGTTACAATAAATGTAAGGGAGGTAAATGAAATTGAAAATAATAAGAATGCAAACAAACCTCCACCAATTGTTGTATCTTATGTAAAACCCGAAGAGGGTTATGATTTGCTTGAATCCAAAAGTTAATATTTCTATTTTTTATGTCAAGAATGGATAGTCTATGAGAGAATATAGAATAAAAAGAGGACATGATGCAGACGTTGGGGTGATAGTTTCTGAATATTTTGGAGTGAAAGGGGATATTTACAAAGGCATTAACTTTGAGGTAGAGGGGATAGGTAAAATTGACATGAGGCGTGAGAAAAGCGCTCTTTTCATAGATATAGAACCTCCTAAGAAAGTATGTGGAGATTACAGTGTTATAAAAAAATGGAATGAGTTTCTTTTTAAAGCTACTGGAAAGACAACTAAAGAAAGAAAAAAGGATTTTGGCAAAATAAAATAATCTTATTTTTTTACTTTTTTCCAGTCCTTTAGGAATTTTTCAATTCCAACGTCAGTAAGTGAATGTTTCACCATTTTTCTTATAATGCCTGGTGGTATTGTAGCAATATCTGCACCAATTCTTGCTGCGTCTATTACATGAATTGGGTGTCTTATACTTGCGACAATTACTTCTGTTTCTATGTCGTAGTTGATGAATATCTCCATGATTTCTTCGACTATCTGCATCCCTTCTTGTCCAATGTCATCAAGTCTTCCAATGAATGGACTCACAAAAGTTGCACCAGCTTTAGCTGCGAGTAATGCCTGATTTGCTGAGAAAATAAGAGTAACATTTGTTTGAATCCCTTTCTTGCTTAGAACTTTTACGGCTTTAAGCCCTTCTGGATTTATTGGTATTTTTATTGCAATGTTTTTTCTGTGCTTCTCAGAGATCTTTGAAACTAGATTCTCTGCTTCTTTTACCATGTCCTCCGCTTTCTCACTGACTACCTCTAGGCTTATGGGGCCATCAACGATGTCAAATATTTCGTCAATGATTTCTTTAAACGATCGTCCGCTCCTTGCGACAAGTGTTGGGTTTGTAGTTACTCCATCTACTATTCCCCATGATGCAAGTTCTCTAATTTCATCTAGATCTGCAGTGTCAACAAATATTTTCATAACGTCTCAACTCCCGCCGGGGTAGCATGTTTTTGTTCATAACTTTTTGGTTGAAGTATGCTGCATTGGTCAAAGATCTTTTTAGATTTGATGGATACATTTAGATATATTTGAAAAAACCAAAACATATATATATTAAGCTATACATTACTAGTCTTGGTGGATGGGAATTGCCTCTTACAAGAAAAGCCCGTGTGGTGGGTAGTAGCCTCGTGCTAACTATCCCCAGTCAATTAGCTAAAGCTTATGATATAAATGATGGGGATGAAATTGAAATAATCCCCGTGGGGATTGGAGAGTTTAGAATGAAGAAGCTAAAGAAATAAATTCCCCATCTGGGACATTATTTGATTTTAAGCTCAGAAATAATCATTTGGGTTTATAAAGGAAAACTCTATTGCGTTTCTTGGTTAATAATATGGTATTGGTGGCACCTTCAATTCTTTCGGCTGATTTTTCAAAACTCGGTGAGGAAATCAAAGCAGTTGAACATGCTGGTGCAGATTGGATACACATAGATGTAATGGATGGACACTTTGTCCCAAATATAACAATTGGTCCAGTGGTAGTTTCTAAGATTAGGAAAATATCGGATATTTTTTTTGATGTTCATCTCATGATAGAAAACCCAGGTAAATATGTTGAGCAATTCGCCAAGGCAGGTGCCGATCTCATCACTATCCATGCAGAAGTATGTGACGATATATTATCCACTATCAATAAGGTTAAAGACTTAGGGTGCAAAGTAGGAGTATCTATAAATCCAGAAACATCGCTTGATGTAATAAAAGAAATTATTCAAAACGTGGATCTCGTTTTAATTATGTCTGTTCATCCGGGTTTTGGTGGACAGAGCTTTATCGAAGATGTCCTTCCTAAGATCAAAAAGACTAGAGACATAATTAGTAAAATAGACAAAGAAATTTATTTAGAGGTAGATGGTGGAATAAATGACAAAACCGCAAAAACTGCGATTGAATACGGCGCCAATGTTCTTGTTGCAGGAAATTTTGTTTTCAAAAGTGCAAGCTACAAAGATGTGATACAGTCACTGAAACAATTATAAAACCTATAACATTACAGGCCAGATGCTAGATCACGTATCACACTTTCTTTGTCTTTTGCCTTTACAATGCCGCTAGCTAAAAGTACTCCTTCTGCGCCTAGTTCTATAGATTTGGCAACATCTTTTCCGTTTTTTACTCCTGCACCACAGAGAATTTTAACGTTTTTGTCAACAGTTCTTACGGCTTCCACACTGCTACTGACAATACCAGGATCGGCTGTTGTAACTGAAATATCTCCTCCAATGAGTTCTGGTGGTTCGACTGCTACGAAATTTGGACTTAATGTTGCAGCTGCTTTTGATGTAGCAACATTGTTAGTGCAAATAATATGATCAAGTCCTAGTTCCTTTGAACGTGTAACACAGGCAGCAATATCGGCAAGAATAAGACGATGTTCACTATGATTTATCAAAGTTCCAACTGCCCCAGCTGTTTTCACAGCCTCTGGTAGAGTCCATCCTGTATGGCTACCCGGTTTAATCGGGTCAATATGTTCAGCAAAAACAGGGATATCTACTTTTTCTGCACACATAGTTATATCTGTTGCTTGTACACAAATTGCCATACTGGCACCTGTTTCTTGTGAAATCTTGTCCATTATTCTTGCAATCTCTAATGAGTTGTTTCCTGTTGCTTCAGCATATGTTTTTACATTTAGAACAATTACTGGTGTTTTTAACATAAATATCCACTCCTCAAACCTAAACATAGGATAATCGATGACCTTTAATATATTCTTTCCTATTTCACTCTGATTAAAATATGGACGTAGTACCACAGACAAGCCTATTTCTTGGCATAATCCCGGCACTGATACTACTTTATATTAGTTTGAAGGGTTATGAGGGACACTATAAAGAGAAAAATATTTTCTTAACATTTGTAGTAGGAATTATTTTAGGATTTTTTGCAGCAATAGCACGCTCATTTACTTTACCTTTAGTAATTGCATATATAATCCTATTTGCCCTCTTTGAGCAATTGTTTAAAACGATGATATTAAACATTGGTCGATTCCATGAAAAAAGAGAAACAACCATCTATGGATTATCTCTAGGTTTGGGATTTGGTTCTGTATTCACCCCATTTCTAATTATAGCTGTAAGCTCATTGATCACAAGTGATGTGTATGCTTTGTCGTTAATAGTTATAGGGTCCCTGGGAATTATATTATTTCACGGAGCAACTGGGGCATGTATAGGTTATGGGATATATGCTGGTGAGCTAACTAAATATCTTTTGGCAGCTATGATAGTTCAAATACCATTTAACTTCATAATTGACATGATGATAGTTTCTTCAGATGACCCTTCTTTATACTTAAAACTTGGAATTGTTGCTGGGCTTGTTATATATGGCGGCATCGTTTTTTGGTATGTAGTTAAAAAGATAATGCCAAAAATTTTGTCAAGAAGTCGAAAAAGAGATAGAAGTAGGAAATCTGGATAGAAATAAATAGCAATAATCACATTATTGAAATTAAAGGGTGGTATATCATTGGAAAGAGGAAGTGTGTCTGCATCTGATTTTGAAGATAAAATGTTTGAACAAAATGCGATAGACGATCCTTTTCAGCAGCCTTCAAATAAAAGTTCAAAGCCACTTATAGCTGGTATTCTATTGATGATTGCGGGTGGTCTTTCTATACTTATGTGGCTATCACTTGCGGCAATAGATGTTTCCTTTATAGAAACTTTTATCATGCCTGAACTTGGATCGATGGCTCCCGAGTATGAATCAATTGTTCTGTCTGCAGAGTCTATTAAAGAATTATTTGTTATATGTGGAACTGTAGGTTTTTTCCTTTCAGTATTTGCAATACTTGGCGGTATCATGTCAGTGAGAAGACAACTGTGGGGATTGGTACTTGCTGGCGGTATTTTAGGATTATTTACAATTGGTCCAGTATTTATTTCAAGTGTTCTTTCGCTAATTGCAATTATACTGGTAGCAATATCAAGAAAAGAGTTTCAATAACGCATGAGTAATTCTGTTTGCAAAATACTGTGTCCTTATAAATATGATTCAAACTTTTTGTTACAGTAAGGGCAGAAGTTTGCCTCAAGTGGAATCACACGACCACAATTTGGACATATTCTGTCGTTTTTCCGACGTCCTTGTTTTCTGGTTTGTAACAGATTAGGATCATCTGCAAGTTTATTTAATTCTGATTGTACAATCCATGGCATGATTATGAATGCCAACCAGAATATTATGAACCACAATGCAGTATCATCCTCACCTTTTACTTTTGTTACAAAAGCTTCAGTATATCTGTAGAGCCAATATATGTTGGCGATTGGTATAATGAGCAACCATCCTGTTGGAATGTCTGTTTTAAATTCATCATTTATCTCATTTTTTGTTGAGATTTCCCAGTATATAAAATAGATTCCAAGTGTGAGGATTCCGTATATATATACCAAAGCAATATTTCTATTTTTAATGCCCATTTTCGTTCCTTCCTATGCCTGACGAGTACAATTCGAATTTTCTCCTACAATATGGACATATTTTTGAATCAAAAGGGATGGTTCGTCCACAGTTAGGACACAATCTATCCTGAGTTACAGTTGCGTTCCCTCTGTAAAATGAGCTTGTCTTAGGTGAGGTAGGGA
Source organism: uncultured Thermoplasmatales archaeon (assembly GCA_964640555.1). Classification (GTDB taxonomy): domain Archaea; phylum Thermoplasmatota; class E2; order DHVEG-1; family DHVEG-1; genus JAUWWG01. The sequence continues at coordinate 9,239 of CAZXHI010000009.1, forward strand.
TCAGTTCTCCAGATTTTATTCTATTGTATGGGAGAATCAATGCGATTAATAACAGTCCACTGCCTATAACACTATATATTCCTGTTCTGCTTATTTTGCTAATATAATCAAATATATTTGTGAACGACGTTTCTCCAGCGGCAATAGAACTCATTAACTTTTCATACAGCGACATAGCATCAACTGTTATAAGAATTGAAGCGATTATTGTTGCAATGAATGCCAAAAATAAAACAATTTTTCCATTTTTATCTTCTAATTCATAGAGCAAAAATAAGTATACAAGTCCACCAATTGTTGAAGTGATTGGGGTTTGTAAAAGTATGATGTTTGTATTAGTGGGGCTATTTGATATAAAATTAATCATCGAAATCATAATGCTAAAAACGGCGGCAATCACAATTGATAAGACAAATATTACTGCTGCATATATAGCGAATTTACTGTGTTTCTCACCATATTCTCTTCGTCCGACCACTATTAGGATTAGTCCTATCAGTGTCAGTAATCCGCCGATGCCCCCTATTATGGCTACTAAAATTAAAGCCAAAACACCTGGGAGGTTGTCTGTCAATAAGAATAAAAAAATATTTGTTATGATTCCTACTGATATTCCCATTATGAGAATCAATAAACCTTTTTGGGTATTGTTTTTCATATCTTCACCGATTCCCCACGTATAAATAAGATAATTAGAAAATCCCTTTTATAATTATCACTAAAAACTTTTATGTTTTAAATATTCAAAAAATATGATGAAAAAAATAAATAGAAAAGACAAAGAGATGTTTAGTACATCTCATGTCTTCTCTTTGTAATACATTTTTAGATGGTTTTACCCTTCGAAATTTTTACCGCAATATGGGCACGTTCTAGCATCGTCTGGTATAACGCGACCACAGTTGGGGCATCTCCTTTCTGAAGACGCTGCTGCCTTTTTTTTACCTCCAATTGGTGGACGTACTACCAACCATATTATTAGACCGATAATTCCAGTAAATATTACAATGATTAGCCATAGCGCTCCACTGCTATCACGTTTCTCCGCGTCTCTGTACACCCATATGGCTATTAAGATCGCTATTATAAACCATATTATTGGTAATATACATGCCAAACCTAGCCCAAAAAGAGCCCATCCTGCTGCCTCATCACCATACCAATCATATTCACCTTGGGCACCTGCTACTACTGCTACTGCAACTGAAAATACAACACATGCCAATGATATTATTGTTAATTTTTTTGTTATATCCAACTTCTCACCTCACCTCTCAATGATTTTTCCTCCTTAATTACTTTTTGGTTTTTTTAAAAGGACGAATTGTTTTAATTTCGTCTATAATAATTCCAATAGAAACACCACAAACAATACCAACTGTTAAACCAGTTATTACGCGCATTATGTTTGTGCTTTCCCAAAAACCAAAAAGCTGTCCGATTCCATCGATTCCTATGGGTGCCAAACCTGCTATAACTATAAATAAGAACTTCTCATTTAACTGAATTCTGTAAAAAACCATAACTCCTAGGCCGATTGCCAAACCAAGCCATATTGCTGTGCATCTACTACAAAAAGGCATCTGATTATCATTGATAAAAAATGAGCGTTCTGCTTTCTGATGGCATAATCTATCCCCTATAGAGTAGACTGCATTCCATGGAATGGGTATGTCACTAAATAGTTCCTCGTTATCTGAGACTGCTGTGAGACCAGACAGATCATCAATACTACCATGTGGCAATGATAATGGGGCTAAAAATTGAAGCACACTCCACATTAAAAATAATATAAAGAAAATTATTATGACTATTCTAGAAGATTTTCCCCTTCTTTCCATTTTCAAACTCATCTCTGGACTTTAGAATTATAATTAACGCGATAATACTGATTATCGATCCTATCATTAAAAACCCAAAAGAAAATATGCCAAGTATAGAGCCCATAACTGCAACATCAAGATGTTGACGTTTCAAAGACATTACTGCTGCAAGCAATGCAAAAATTGAAAAAATCACTAGAATAATGGAGCAGCCAATAGTATCAAAAGGAATATATTTTTCATCATTTCCATTCTCCATTATTATTTCATGAGATGATGTGATAAACGGAACAACAAGTATTTCGCGAGTTAGTGTTTTGTATCCTGTAAGTGAGATTTCTACTTTTTTTATTCCTGGTGAAATGTTCTCAGCAGAATATAATCCATTTTCATCAGTAGTGGTAGATGTTCCATCAATTATTATAGACACCTCCCCTAGAGAATTGTTTGATTGATCAAGTACTAGTAAATCTACAGATCCAGTCATCCCAACATTAGCTAGTACGTCTAATGGTGTTTCTATAAAAGCATCAGAAAAAGCTGCTGAGGTTATACCTATGGCGAAAACAGAGATCAAGAGAACTGCTGCTATAGTTGGCTTATCTGTTCTTGGCTTAATGGCTGATAGAATAGTTTTACGCGGTTCCCCATGTTCCTCCCAGAAACATTCATCCTCTGATTTTGGATCACATGGTGTAGGCTGAATGGTGAATTTATCTCCACAATTGGGACAGACAACTTCGTACTTCTCACTGCCGTCTGGTGCATCCAGGACAAACTCATGTTTACATTTTGGACAAGTAGTCCTCCCCTTCATATCCTTTTCACCATGGAGGGATAGACATACTATGTTAAGAATATTTCTATAAATTTCAGCTTCTTGCGTTATTTGAGAATTCATTGAAAAATATGGGGGATTTGCTGGGGAAACGGGCTGCATTATCTTTAAATAATATCGGTTCATTCCGGTACACTACATAGGCGGTTATCATATGGCAAGATTTCCAGAAGCTGAGGCACGATTATTGAACAAAAGAATATGCATGAAGTGTGGTGCATCAAACGCATCCCGGGCAAAAAGATGTAGAAGATGCAGATCTAAAGAACTACGCGTTAAAGCTAAGGAAGGAAGAGGAGTATAATCATTCTCTTTTAAACCGTCATATTTAAGAGTATATTTTCTTTTTCGATTTACAGGTTGAATCTGAATGCCAGAGACAAAATATAAGAAAGACGAAGATTTTAATGAATGGTACAATGAGATCGTAGAGCTTGCAGATCTGTGTGATAAAAGATATCCAATTAAGGGTATGAATGTCTGGCGTCCCTATGGGTGGAAACTGATGAATCATGTAGATCGCCAGATAAGGGAAGAGATGGAAAAAACAAATCATCAAGAGGTTTATTTTCCACTTTTAATTCCAGAGTCATCATTCAAGAAGGAAGAGGAACATATTGAGGGATTTGGAAGTGAGGTTTATTGGATAACACACGCAGGCACAAATGAACTGGAGGAACGATGGCTTCTAAGACCAACCTCTGAAACTGCTATGTATCCCATGTTTTCTCTTTGGATACGATCACATGCTGATTTACCCCTTAAGACATTTCAAATAGTCAATACTTTTAGATATGAAACGAAACAAACCCGTGCTTTCATACGCGTCCGGGAGATTCATTTCTTTGAGGCTCATACCTGTCATGTTGATTTTGAAGATGCTGAGAAACAGGTAAAGGAAGATAGAGAGATTGCCGGTAGACTGCTTAAAAAACTTTGTATGCCATATATTTTCTGTAAAAGACCAGAGTGGGACAAATTCGCTGGAGCCTTTTATACAATTAGTATAGATGTGCTTATGCCCTCTGGTAGAACACTTCAGCTTGGTTCTATACATCAATATCAGGATAATTTTTCTAAACCTTATGAGATTTCTTACGAGACTGAGAGTGGAGAGCACAACTATTGTCATCAGACAACGTATGGCATGAGTGAACGTATACTTGGTGCCCTTATTGGAATACATGGCGACAATAAAGGACTTGTAATGCCCCCTGCAGTTGCTCCAACACAAGTGGTAATAATACCCATTATTTTCAAAGGAAAAGAAAAGGAAGTCTTAGATGCATGTGAGATATTATCTAAAAAACTCGCAGAGGGAAACATAAAATCACATGTTGATAACAGAGATATAAGTCCTGGAACTAAATATTATGATTGGGAATTAAAAGGCGTACCCTTGCGAATTGAAATTGGTCCCAGAGATGTAGATAAAAAAGAAATTGTTCTGGTTAGACGGGATACTGGGAAAAAGAAATCTGTCTCACAAGATGTTTCTATAGAAACAATAATGGCAGAGCTTGACAACATATCTAAAAGCTTATATGAAAATGCAAAAAAATTCCTTGACGGAAATATGCATAGGGTTCAAAGCATTGAAGAAGCAAAAGGTAAAAAAGGGATCGTTGAACTGCCTTGGTGTGGAAATGATGATTGTGCGCTTGAGATAGAAAATATTTTAGATGGCAACACATTAGGGGAACCTATTGAAGATGATGAAGAATGCAAAAAATATTCTTGTCCGATGTGTGGCAAACCTGCTGAGACATGGATGAGATTTGCAAAAACATATTAAAAGAGGTGTAAGTAGATATGAGTGGAAAAATAACTGGATTTTTTAGAGAGTATGTATTTGGGCTGAGTATCGTAGCAACGATTGTTGGATTAATTGTACTTTT
>CAZXHI010000010.1:0-2557 GCA_964640555.1 uncultured Thermoplasmatales archaeon
CTAATACATATAGTTCATTAATGTCAAATTTAAAAAAGGATGGGATAAAGACAAATAATATTTTATTTATTGACTGCATTACACATTTAGTTGGAGGCAATGTCCGCGGCAAAGAGAATGTTGTATTTATTAAAGACCCAAATGATTTAACCAGTTTTGGAATAGCTATCTCTCAATTTTTTGAAAGCATACCTGGTGAGAAATGGTTTATTTTATATGCTTTTAGTATTTTGAAAATTTACAATAGTGAAGATATAGTTTTAAGGTTCATCCAATCCATTTTTGAAAAAGCCTCAGCAAATAATGCAAAAATTATTATTTTATCAACACAAATAAAGAATGAAAAGCTAATCAGAAAAATGGCGCATTTTTTTGAAAAAGTTGTTATGGGGATTGAGTGAAAATGACGCAAAAAAAGAGTGAACAAAATACTATTTTTGATATGTCAAAAATCAAGGCGAATATAGAAAAGAAATTAGGAACAAATAAAACTATAAAACAAGAAGGTACGATTTTAGAGCAAAAAATACAACATACCACTAAGAACTTGAATAAAGATGGAAAGGAGAAAAAATATGTTTTAACAGGTGTTCCCGGATTTGATGAACTATTTGAAAATGGCATACCACATGGTTCTAGTGTTCTAGTTGCGGGGGGTGCAGGTTCAGGAAAAACTATTTTTTGTCTACAAACACTTGAGTACCATGCCTCACGTGGGGAAAAATGTTTTTACATGAGTTTTGAAGAATCTGAAAAAAGACTAATGGAACATATGGAGGATTTTGGTTGGAATCCAGAAAAACTTATAGCTTCAGATAACCTAAAAATCAAGAGATATCTACCAGGCAATATACATTATTTATCTGAAAAAGGTAGCATTGATGCTATGTTTGCAAAAGAAGAGGACAGCCAACTTTTACAGTTAGAGCCAGTAACTTTGGAAGAAGGATATAAACCTGATTTTGTTGTCATTGATTCACTTACAGCAATTGCCTCAGCATTTATGGAAAAAGACAGTTCTTACAGGTTCTATGCTGAGCGACTATTCAGGTTTTTTGAAAAAATTGGGAGTACAAATTATTTTACTACAGAGACCCACCAGATGCCGGAAACTTTTTCACAAACAGGTGTTGAAGAGTTCTTAGCTGATGGAGTGATTGTTTTGTACAAAAATAAAAGAGGAAGCATGAGACAAAGAGCAATTGAAGTTTTGAAAATGCGTGGTGCAAAACATCAAGAGAGAATAGTTGCAGTGAAAATTTCAGATAATGGTATGATTGTTTATCCAAAACAGGAGATTTTTGGTGAGATGGAAACCAAATAAAATTCATATTTATAGTGATCCCCAAACTAGATGTAAACAACCGTTGTAGAAATGAGTTTGTTGGACTTGAAAACAATTTTTTTATTCAACCCATCCAGGAGCTATCTGCGCATCAATTTCTATGACTGTTAGAGTTAGATTAACGACTCCAATGAATGATATAGTTATTTCGCTATTAGTAGCCGTAACTGAAAAATCGGTACCATAGGTAAGCCCTGCTGATTTTATTAACGTACTGTTAAACGCAACATGCCAAGCATTTGGATAATTAGTAGCAATTGTAATGCTATCAACATCGTTCATCACCACGGTATTAGAACTAACGAATTCTGTCCGTATTGGATATGTTCCATATCCACCTGCAGATGTTCTTCCACCAACTCCTGTGATGTTCACAATGTCAAAGGTTATATTAACAACATCTACGTTATTTATTGCAGAAAAAGGTTTTATGGACATTACATTTCCTTCAGATTGATCCAATATTACAGATCCAGCTTCATAAATGTAAGATTGATCAAGAAAGTATACATTTCTCGATGAATATTTTATGATTCCAAGCGAATACGAAAAGGATGAACCATTTGAGATAGTCACTATGCATTCATCTGATAAAATCATTAGAGACCCAAATGCTCTACTAGCTGAGAAAAAAGGCATTTCTTTATTTCCAAGAGTAATAGATGTTGACATTGGTGTTTTTTGCCCAGTTGCAGATTGTATGTCTATTGCAGATTTTAACTGAGAAAACTGATCTGCTACGTCACCCATATGCTCTGCTTCTATCTTCTCCATCCATTTTGGCACGTAAGTGGTTTGTATTAATGAAATAACAATGACAATTAGTCCTACAAGTAATATTGCAGTAATAATGCCTGCCACTGCATTATCCGAACACCATTTCTGGTTCTTCCTCATATCAATCCTCCTTAAGTATACCTACAAATCGAATCAGCACCAGCGGGTGCGTCCTCGACATCACCATCATACATTCCTATACTGTAAAACTCGTAATACCCCATACCATTTGGAAAATCAAAGCCCCAGATCCAGGGATGAGATGTATCTGTGCCAAATTTGGTCCAACCATAAGGGCCACCTGTGGAGTTCCATGTATGAAGATATATACAATCTATATCCCAGTTATCTTGAATTGAATCAGAAGCTTCTGTAGCGCCAATAAGTTGAATGGTGTATGTTGATGAGATTAATCCTGCTGCAGTAAAGTTATTC
>CAZXHI010000011.1:0-4128 GCA_964640555.1 uncultured Thermoplasmatales archaeon
ATTTCATTAAGAGATACATAAAAAAATATAATTATATGTCTTTTTATATATGCTTTTATATGTCTAATATCTGGCATTCCCATAATCTCCAAAAAGCATTAAAACACATTTGTTCTAACCAAAAACCATGCAGGAACTAGCAGCAGTAAAACTGACTGTACATCATTCACGTTTCTTCGCCCACCTATATAAACTAGAAAAAACTGATGAGATCGCAGATATAATCAAATCCCACAGAAGATCATATAAAAAGGCAAATCATCACTGTTACGCACTTCGTCTTTTCAACAATTCAAACCAACAAATTATTGAATCGTTCAAGGATGACGGAGAGGTTGGACATCCAGGAAAAGTGTTACTGGAGATATTGAAAAAACATAATCTGGACCAGCATGTTCTGATTGTATCGCGGATATTTGGTGGAATAAAGCTAGGTGTTGGCGGCGTCTCTCGAGCGTTTAGGGATGCAGGTGAAGGCGTCGTTAAAAAATATAAATTATCCTGAACGCAACATGAACCACATAAAAGAATTATATTTTTAAAAATAACTATTTCATATGTATGGTAACAGTTGTACAACAAATCCTTTATAAGTATAATTATAAGAATGATATAGATAAATATGCATGTTGCAGGATTACTATCGAGCCAACAGGAAGCAAACGAAATACAATACATTGCACGAATATGCACATTAAAAGATAGGATACATTTCCTAGTAAAAAAGCAGAAAATAAAGGAGTTGCTGGGAAGAGAAGAGCATAATCCGGAAGAGTAGATTTAAAAAAGATCTGATGTTTCTACTGATTAAGGACGAAACTTTATGACTGTTTTAATTGTGTCTTCTACCGAAGATCCTACCAGTACTAACATTAAAAAAGGACTTCTAAAACAATCAAATTGGGAAGAAATAGATATTTTTTATGAAAACACAGTCTACAGACATTCCAACATGGAAGATGTGGTCATCGTTACAATAAACGACAGAATGATAAGACATGAAATGCTTGATAAAGAAGTAGAGGGAAAACTAGGAATAAAACCAAAACAAGCTATATATATCTCCCGTCATAAAAGCAAAACAGGAGAACCAACTCTTACCACACATCCAATTGGCAACTACGGAGAAGCACAGTTTGGAGGGAAAACACAAACTCTTTCAAAATCATCGCCTAGACTCATGACACAATTGCTAAGAATAATTAAAAAAAATGCTGAACAAGCAAAACTTCATCATCAGATATGCTTTGAAGTTACCCACCATGGACCATATATGAACATACCCACTCTTTTTGCAGAAGTGGGAAGTACTGAAGAAGAATGGAAAAAACAAGATCCTGCAGATGTAATCGCAAAATCAGTACTTGAACTGCTCGAATCATATCATTATGAAGAAGATCTACCTAGCGAGATACCTGTACTTATTGGGGTTGGCGGTGGGCACTATGCGCCAAGGTTCACAGATGTAGTCTTGGAAAAGAAAGTAGCATTTGGGCACATGATACCTACATACCAGATAAAAGCAGGGAATATAGACAATGAAATGCTTGAAAAGACACTGCAGGCAACACCTAACGTAAAAGCAGCATATATCCATAGGAAATCTCTAAAGAAATCCCAGGTATCAGAATATAAAGAATGGTTCCAAAACAGAGGGATACCTGTTATATCTAGTAAAGAACTACAAGATCTTGATTAGATGCTTGTTGTAGCCAGAATATGTGCCCGCCTAAGTGGCTCAGGATTTTTGTGGACACTCAAATGTCTTACAACTTCAAGAGAAGTTTCAAAAGAAATCTTGTGACCAGGAGAAACATAAATAGGTTTTCTCACTCGTTTAGATGAAAATAAAGCATACCCTATTTTTTTATTGTCCATCTTTACCACATTGTTTTCTAATTTACCACATAGCATACTCTTGGCAACCCCAATACTTGGAGTATCAAAACTGACACCTACATGAGATGCGATACCAAATCTATATGGGTGCATCAATCCGTTACCATCGATCATTAAAATTGTAGGTTTGGATTCCAAACTTGCAACTAATTTTTTCAAAAATGGTAGTTCTCTAAATGATAAATATGTTGGAATATATGGGAAGAAAGTCTTAGCAAAAACTGTCTTTTCTTCAATAATCTCCTTCGTTGTATAATCCATAACAACACATGCACCACAGCAATCATCGAAATCACTTTTTGGATAACCTACATCAAAGCCAGCGACAGTTTCTATCTCGTCAAAGTCATCTTCAATCTCCATTTTTTTACTCAATTCCATCTGTTCCATCCTAAGTTTCTTCAAAGGGTAATCAGTTTTAAAATCATCAAACAAAACATCTTCAAAATCAACGATACGACCATCCTTTACAGATATATCATCCTGTTTTAGTCTTCTGATCTTGTCATCTATGCCTAATCCAAACCCCCCAAGTTTTCCATCAGAATAAATAATCTTAAAACAAGGCATATCATCAGCGTCAGGGTTTTGGTTCATCATTCTTCCAACCGCTCTCGAAGCACGTATATCCCCTAATGCTCTTGCCACAGCCCCATATGTAGAAATCTTTCCATCAGGAATTTGCCTTACTAGGTTGTATGTGTATTCAAAAAGATTCATATAGAAAACATCGATGCAGTATGTAAATAGTTTTCTTTCATACTGCTGCCAAAACTAACAGCATATATCCAGTAAATGAAATCATTTATTATACATTCATTTGATTTCAAAACCCAATGAGGTACCGCCAATGAAACGTGGAGTGGCTTTTATCCGTGGCATAAGTATGTTCGGCAGTAAAAATTATACAAAAGAAGACATATCAGGCTGCCTGAAACATATTGAAAACAAAAACATGAAGATTATTGGAATGTATGGAAACGATAATGTCATCTTTGAAAAGAATGATAAAATACAGTATGCTACCATTGGCTCAAAAATAGAACAGTGCCTCGGTAAAACATTTAATACTGACTTCTCAGTTACTACTCGATCACTTAAGACAATACATCATCTACTCGATAATTTTGAGGAGAAGTTATGAATAAATTAAAATTCTTAGGTACTGCAGGTGCACGTTTTGTTGTTACTAGGCAGCTGAGAAAGTCTGGAGGTATATGGCTAACACTTGATGATACAAACGTGCTTATCGATCCTGGTCCAGGTTCACTAGTTCGCTGTCTTGCAAGCAGACCTAAACTCAATCCAATGGATCTTGATGGCATTATACTGACACACCGACACATAGATCATTCAAATGACATAAACATAATGATGGAAGCTATGACAAATGGAGGATTCAAGAAAAAAGGAATCGTTTTTGCTCCAATTGATGCACTTGAAGATGATCCAGTTATTCTAAAACATTTTAGAAATCATGTTGAAAATATCGAGGTTTTGAAGGAAAACAGAGAATATAACATAGGAAACATTTCGTTTTCAACACCGATTAAGCACATTCATGGCGTTGAAACATATGGTTTAAACATCCATGGAAAAAACAATTCAATATCGATTATAACTGATACGCAATACTTCAAAGGACTTGAATCACACTACAGAGGCGATGTGCTTATTTTAAACGTTGTTCTATTGAAGGGGGAAAAAGGAATCCTGCACCTTTCGGTCAAAGACGTGGAAAAAATAATATCTGTTAATAAACCAAGATTAAGCATCCTTACTCATTTTGGTATGACACTAATAAGAGCAAAACCGTGGGAAATAGCAGAGAATTTCTCTGAGAAAATTGGTGTTAAGGTTATTGCAGCTAGAGATGGAATGGAAATAGATTTGGATGATTACAAAAAATAAATTTTTATTGCCATACAATTCACCAAACTTCATAAACTGGCTGGTATGCAACATAAAATGATGCCGTAGAGATATAAGTTAAAATTATGGTAAATCGTGACAATTGTTGCAATTTTTATTACCATAGAAAGATTTATATTCACGGGCAGCGTTTTATGCCTGGGGTGAAATTAATATGAAAAATAATAATTCAGGAAAAATTTTGATGCTGGGAATCGTATCTATATTTGTATTAGCAAGCTTTGTACCTGTAGTAAGTTCAAGTGTTCAAAAACAAGAAGAAAAGGAGAAAACAATAACAATCAATGTTTTGGATAG
>CAZXHI010000012.1:0-11608 GCA_964640555.1 uncultured Thermoplasmatales archaeon
CCTTCGATGAAACGAGACCTCATTTCAATGTTAGATGTTAAAAACGACCTTGAAGAAATAATTGATCTTGGAATCAAACTTAAAAAGAAATCAAAAAATAGTGAATCGATAGAGCTTCTAAAAGGTAAAACTTTGGGAATGATTTTTGAAAAATCAAGCACCAGAACACGAGTCTCCTTTGAAGTAGGAATGACTAAGTTGGGAGGACACGCAATCTTTCTTAGTACAAATGATATCCAACTTGGAAGAGGAGAAACCATAGAAGATACGGCTTTGGTGCTATCAAGATATGTTGACATTATTATGTATCGGGCTAAAAGCAATGAAGCGATGAAAGAGCTTGCTAAACATGCAACCGTACCAGTAATTAGTGGACTTGATGATAAGGAACATCCGTGCCAAGTAATCACTGATCTCATGACCATCAAAGAACACAAAGGAACACTCAAGGGATTGAACTTCGTCTATCTAGGTGATGGGAAAAATAACATGGCACACTCGTACCTGCTTGGCTGTAGTATCGCAGGAATAAATGTGAAAATTGTATCACCAAAACAGTACTGGCCAGATGAATATTATGTTAAAGAGGCGAAGAGATTTGGTGTGAATGTTGGAATTACAGACAAAGTAGAAGGTTCAACCAAAGATGCAGACGTCATCGCAACAGATACGTGGGTCTCTATGGGGGATGAGGTAGAAAAGGAAAAACGAATTAAAGAATTTCAGGGATATACCATCGACGGGGAACTTATGGCACAGGCTAAATCCGATGCTATCTTTTTGCATTGCCTACCAGCATACTACGGCTATGAAGTGACAAAAGAAGTAGCTCATGGAAAACAGTCTGTTATCTTTGATGAGGCGGAAAATAGAATGTGGGCACAGATAGCAATTATGGTAACGCTGAGTGGCTAGTCATTTTATGTGAGGATTTTATCCAGGGAATTTTGCTTTGTAGCATATTTAATTTCTTGAGCTATTCTTCGACCAGTAGACATATCTGGTTGTATGAGTTCAGAATATGGAGAACCAGAAATATATGGATTGGTACCTGCTACAATTCTAGCAGATATCTCAAATACTTTGAATTCTAAATCTTCTGTCACAACCGTTTCAAGGCAGAATGAACCAATTAAACCCCCAAATAACTTGAGAGATTTTTCAATAACTGCTTCACCCATTTCAAAAACCCGGGGGAGCAAAGATTCCCTTATAACAATTGGGATGTTCCCAGTTACGACAAACGTAGGATGTATACCTAGTTCTTCTAACTCCGCAATTGAACCCAATCTCTGAACTTCATCAATTGTTGTTTCATCTCGTCTGTCCATCGATATCAATTGAAGACTGCCTTTGCTTAGTTTGTATGCATTGTCCTGTATAGGGGAGTAGAAATAGTGAAGATAATAACGTGTTCCCATAACAAATTCTTGGATAACAAAAGATTTGTTTGTTTCTATTCTTCTTGAAAATTCCTCATAGGTTTTTGCAATGAAAAAACCTTTTCCTCCCTTAGCCCCATAATATTTCACTATAACAGGATTGTCAATATCGTGTGGATCTTTTATCTCCTTAGGCATGGTGAGACCGGCACCTTCTAACCATTTTCTTTCCTTGTTACGGTCTGATTCCCACATCAGAACGTTTCTGTTTCCAAACGTTGGTAGATTAAGTTTTAAAAAGTTTTCAGCTCCAAGATATTCTACAAATGAACCATGAGGTATGACAATAACGTTTTTCTCTCTAAGCTCTTCTGAGTGTTTCGCTATATCTTTATAGTTGTCTACAATTAAAAATTCGTCAGGTCTTCCAAGTGGAAAAGCATCATAAAATTTCTTTTTCTCTCCAACAGCTATCCCTAATGTTTTAAGCCCTTCTTTTCTAGCACCATTAAAAATCTGGAGACTAGAATGAGAACAAACAGTAGCTACTGTGAGATTTTTTTTATCATACGATGCAAGCATGTCTTTTATATTAATTTCAGCCATAGTTACGACACCCTTGCAATCCCTTAACGAATGCTAGTGTTTTAATGGTTTCGATGCGTTTAAATTTTAAAAAACAAACATTAATATAAAAACATGTAAATTTTAGGTAATGATTGTTAAAGACATCAGATAACAGTTGTACAACAAGCCCTTATAACCAGAACGGCAAAAGAAATAACTATGATAATTGTAGGGCAAGTATCAAGTAAGGAAGAGGCAAAAGAAATAACTTTTATTGCTAAGCTCTTTGTAGTTGGACAACGTGCAAGAGTTCTCGCCCAACAAAGCGAAGACAAATAGATTAATTCCTCCTTATCCTCCTCTAGCCTCTCCCACCCCTCTTTCTTCAATAAACTTTATCTAGTCACCACTGTTAGAAAGATAATAGCGGTGGTACAGCATGGTTAAGCTTACATTTTATGGGGGAGTCGAAGAGATAGGTGGAAACAAAATTTTATTAGAAGACAGCGGAACGAAAATATTTTTGGATTTTGGCATGAGTTTCAGTAAAAGGGGACTTTACTTTGAAGAATTTTTAACTCCAAGAACCGCAAATGGTCTTGGAGATTTCCTTGAAATGAAGTTAATACCAGATGTAACTAATATTTATAGAGAAGATCTACTAGAACATCTTGGGAGAAAATCAGAGAAACCAGATGTTCAAGGGGTTGTTTTGTCTCACGCACATGCAGATCATGCAAACTATATTTCATTTCTTCACCAAGATATACCAATTTACTGCGGTGAAACATGTAAATATATCCTGGAGGCAGTTGACGAACAAAGCCAGAGATCAATTGAAAATGAAGTTCTTAGCTTCAAGAAAAGGCCACTTTTTAGGAGTGATTACAGAAAACCCCCCATAGAAAGAAGATTTAAGACGTTCAGAACTGGGGACAAAATCCATATTGATTCGCTAGAAATCGAACCAATTCATACAGATCACAGCGTACCTGGTGCATATGGGTTCGTAATACATACTTCAGAAGGAGCAGTGGTTTATACTGGTGATCTAAGAATGCACGGGTTGCATGCAAACATGACAGAGGATTTTATGAATACTGCAAAAGAATCGAAACCAATAGCAATGATCACAGAAGGGACAAGGATAAATATTGAAAAAACAGACGAATCTGAACAAAAAGTATACAATGATTCAAAAAAGGAGATATTGAATTGTAAACATCTTTCAATAGTTGATTTCAACTTCAAGGACGTAGATAGGTTTACTACATTTCATAGGATGTCTAAAGACCTTGGGAAAAAACTTGTCATAAGTTTCAAACACGCCTGTTTCCTAGAGAAATATCATAAAGATAAGAAAATCAGAGCACCGGACAGCAAGGATGAAAACATATTGATTCTTAAACCAAGGAGAATGACAGGCACATACATCGATGAGGATTACACCGATAGATACATCAAAGAAAGACTGAACTACCCCAACATTATCACTGCTGAAGAGATTTGCAAAAATCCTAGCAAGTATATGGTTGTCTTAAATTTCTGGTATTTCAACACACTTATAGATTTGAAACCGCATGGTGGAACATATATACATTCATTATCTGAGCCTTTCAATGAAGAAATGGAGATTTCCTATGAACGGATGCATAATTGGCTAAAACATTTTAATCTAAAATTTGTTCAATCCCACTGTTCTGGGCATATATGCGGCCCTGATTTAAAGAAACTTATTAAAAATATAAATCCAAGAGAGCTCTACCCAATCCATACAGAGCACCCAGACCTATTTAGAAAACTTGACATGAAAACTATCATGATTAAAGAAGGAAAAAAGTATAAACTTTAAAACTATAAGAGGTTTAACATTGATAACATCTGGGGGAGAATGAACATGACAGATATCTATAGTTATGATAAAAAACATGATGAACAGACAATGATAAAAGCAGACACGGGTAAGAGGAATAAAGAGCAGTACATTGAAAACCTCAGAGCGGGTGATGTGGTAAACGAGTTATTCGCTGTAAAAACGAAAAACCCTCCACGAGCATACAAGAGAGGTACATGGTTTATTTTTGTCGCAACAGATAAAACAGGTGAGATGAGTGTTAAATTTTGGGGCGGAGACAATAAGGATCGCGTCAAGAGGCTTTATGAAAGTTTCAAAGTAGGAGACGTAATACAAATAAGATCAGGAAGTGTGGAGACATACGAAGATAAACCTGAAATATCCATTAATGAGAAAACTGGCGGTCTTCGAAGATGCAACCCAAACGAATATGACATTAGTGATTTCATTCCTGCTTTGGAAGAAGGCGAGATAAAAGAATTATTTGATAAAATTAAAAAAGAGATTAAAAATATTGAAAACGAGCAGCTGAAAAATCTGCTTTCCTTGTTTTTTGACGAACAGGATTTCGTAAAGGATTTCACACACTCGCCCTCTGCAATAACTCACCATCATAATTATGTAGGTGGGAATCTTGAACACACAGTTGGAGTGATAAGACTGTGTAACAACATTTGCGAGATGTATCCTGGTATAAACAAAGATTTGGTCATAACCGGTGCAATCCTCCATGACGTAGGTAAGTTAAAGGAATATAAGACCACAGCAGCCATAGATAAAACAGAAGAGGGGAATTTCATAGGACATATCGTAATTGGAGATAGATGGGTACGTAAGAAGATAGATGAGTTGAGAAATAAAGGCAAGGATTTTGATCAGAAGTTGGAAAATCACCTATGTCATCTTATACTGAGTCATCATGGCAAATATGAATTTGGTTCTCCACGTATGCCAAAAACCGTCGAAGCATGTGTACTCCATCAGGCCGACATGATGGATTCCCAGGTTAAAAACTATATCCAGAGCGTGGAAGAAACTAAGAAAAATACTGATGAGGATTGGGCATTTGTATGGGATTCTAACATAGGCAAAAAAAGAATAAGGTATTTGGGAGACATCTAAATTATTTCAATGAATATATTGTCAAGGAGATATGAAAAACCATGAAAAAAGATTTGCTAGATATTCTATGTTGCCCCACATGCAAAGGAGCGCTAGAACTAATTATTGAAAGGGAAGAAAATGGAGAAATAATTAAAGGAAAATTTAACTGTAAAAAATGCAAAACCACATACACCATAGATGACGGGATACCGAATCTTTTACCGAAATAAAGATCGATTATCCATAAAACTTTCTATATCTTCCAAGAGATTCTTTGATTCTTCCAAATCTTTAATATACTTTTTGAAGCGTGTTGCCCTTCTATCAAGAATAATAGCTACGCCTCTGTCGTTTTCATTGCGGATAAGACGTCCGATGGATTGCATAAGTTTTCTGGCAGTAGGTGCCTCTACGGTATACTCCCACCCTTTCCTAAATTTAAGATCATAATATTTCTGTAAACCTCGCTGTCTTGCCGTTGGTTTAGGGTAGGGAATACCTACAATTACTGCTATCTCTAGCTGCTCTGCCGGGAAATCCATCCCTTCACTTATTCTGCCACCCATAACCGAAAAGAGAGTAGCACCATCTCCTTCTCTTGATCCGCATTTCTTGAAATCAGAGACTAAATCCATCAAAACTGATTGAGACATCTCTTGCTCTTCAATGTATAGGCTTCTCCGAATATCATCAAAGCCACCTTTGTTTCGAAACATAGAGAGTGTGTTGAAACTGGGGAAAAAAACTATAGTATTTCTTGGAAATGTGTTGCAAACATCAGTTACATGTTGGCCCATTCTTGGAATGATTTTTTTGTCTCTAACAATCTCGGAATATTTCGTAGTGACATCGGAAACGAAAAATATTCTTCTATTATCAATTGGAAATGGAGAAGGATACGAAACCATCTCTGTATCTTTTGAAAGCCCCAGTGAATCACGGTATTCCTCCAGAGGCTCTAAAGTACCAGACATGTGAATCGAGGAATGAAATTCCCGTAAAATCCCCGTTCCAATTGATGGATCCAGACAAAATGACTCTATACGAGGGTTTTTACCTTGAGAGGCATCGACTATCAACTTTGCATATTGATTTATTTCAAGACTGATCCAAAAATCCAAAAAAATACCAAGTTTATGCAGATACGAACGAGGGAGTTTATTCTCCTTTTGACGATACTCCCTGATTTTCTCACCATAAGCCATTAAATCACCGATGATGTCATGGAGTGATTTACTAGTAATCTTGAGTCTTGATAAAATCTCCGACTCAAACTCATGAGATGGGATAAATGCATCATCTTTCTTAAAATCCCCTCTTCTAACCCCACTTTCTAAAACACCATAAACATAAGTGTCTCTCAAATCTCTCAGGATGTCAACTAATAATTTACAAAAAGTCGAGACGTGTGTTTTACCGCCAAGCAAAGATGGATCTCCATACTTCTCCGCCTCAGAAACACAGCTATTCAACATCCACATGCTAAGCTGTGCTGAAAACAAATCTCTAATGTAATTAGGAAGGTTGTGTGCCTCATCAACAACTAAAATGATATCTTCCTCTGGTAACGACAGCCAATCAAAAAGCATATTGCGGATCATCATATCAAAAACATAGATGTATGGAACAATAATAAGCGACGTCTCACGGACCAATAGCTTGTTTAATTCATAGGGGCATATTTTATTTCTCCCACAATACTCGATGAATTCTTCTGCAGTTGGAAGATCTTCTTTAGCCCATTCAAGGATTCTGTCAACTTTTTCTTTATTGCATATGAAATTTCTATAATATATGCAACCTTGGTCCTTTCCTTTTTTGGCAGATTTTGCTTTCTTTTTTTCATTTGAACAAAGTTTTGATAGTTCCTCTGCGGTTCCACTGGCAAAATCTGGATCATCTCTAGCAAGTATGCACATATTGGCTCTACCTTGTATGCCGACACCAAAAATCTTGTCCTTCCCGTCTTTCATTTTATCTCTGATTTCCCTTAATTCTAGTATAACTTGTCTCTGCTGTGCATTTGTCCGAGTTGTGTAGACTATTTTTTTATTGTTTTCTAGCGCGTATTCAAGGGTTGAAGTCAGAGTGCATATCGTTTTTCCCGAACCGGTACCTGATTCAAATACAATATTTTTCCCCACATTAAGTGTATTTTTTATAGTCTGCATTATTGCTGTTTGATTTTTGCGTGGTTCGTAGGGGAATAGATCCATTCGAAGGGCATATACAGATATTGGTAAATAGAGTTGTTGTAGGTCTGTTAAAACTATTATCAACCGATGGAGAGGAAAATGACATTGAATTTCGCTAATTTTTTAACTACCATTACCATGTATTCAATCTAAAAGGTGTAAAATAATGACAAAAGAAACATTTGCAACGGCAATAAACTGTATGGATGGTAGAACTCAGGAACCGATTATATCTTGGGCTAAGAAAACCTTTGAGGTAGACTATGTCGACGCCATAACAGAACCTGGACCCGACAAGATACTTGCCGGAGGACCCGATACCCTCACAGAATCCATTAAAAATAGAGTTATGATCTCAGTAAATAAACATGGCTCTCAAAATGTTATCATGGTTTCCCACCATGACTGCGCAGGAAATCCAGTATCAAAAGAGGAGCATCTAGACCAACTGAAAAAATCTGTTGATGTCATTTCATCATGGGAACTTGGAGTCAAAATAATAGGCGTCTGGATAGGGGAAGGCTGGAAGGTAAACAAGTTGATCGAGCGCATCTAGCCGCGGTTCAATCATTTTTCTGATCGGATTTCAAAGGGATGTAATTTTATAGTCTTATCTTGTTAAACTATTAAATTATGCTAGAAACTCCATTTGACCAAATAAAAAAATCACTTTCAAAAAACGTTTCCACAGAGTTGATAAAACATCTACCAGATAAATGGGAAAAAGTAGGGGACGTACTAACGATTAAATTGGATCGCAATCTTGAAAAATATCAAGAAAAAGTATGTGAAAAATACGCGGAGATCCTTCATTGCAAAACAGTTCTTAACAACGTAGGCGGCATTTCAGGAACATATCGAAAGCCAAAAGTTGAGATACTATATGGCCCTAAAAACACCGAGACAATTCATAAGGAAAACGGTATACAATTTAAATTGGACCCTGCAAAGATAATGTTTTCATCCGGGAACATGCATGAAAGACTACGTATGGCAAATGTTTCAAACATGGGTGAAACTGTTGTTGATCTTTTTGCAGGGATTGGTTATTTCACAATGCCAATGGCCGTATATAGTAAACCAAAGAAAATCGTTGCCTGTGAAGTAAATCCCGTGTCATATAACTTTTTATGTGAAAATATTGTTTTAAATGACGTGACAGAAATTGTTGAACCATTGCAAGGAGATAATAGAAATATAGCTCCAAAAGATGTAGCTGACAGAGTTATAATGGGTTATCTTGAAGACACTTACAGATTTTTACCAACTGCTTTCAACTGCCTAAAAAACCTTACGGGTATTATTCACTACCACGATGTTTGTCCCAATGAATCAATTCCAAATAGATCTTTGAAATTTGTCCAAAAAGCGGCAAAGAAATACAATAGAAAATCCGAACTTTTGACATACAAAAACATAAAATCATATGCTCCAGGTATCAACCATGTTGTCCTAGATGTAAAAATTGATGAAATATGAAAAGAAAAATCCAGCTTATAGTATATCATGCAAATGAGGATGACCCAAAAAAATGCAGTGCACGAAAGTTGCATAAATTTGGTTTTGCAAAACTTGAGAAAAATATTAGAAAAATGCCAAAACATGCTATTCTATTAAACCCATTTGCCAAAAAAAGCCTTTCAAAAGAAGATGAGAGAATCGCTAAGGAGAATGGTATATTGGCTATTGACTGCTCATGGAAAAACGCCGAAAAATATTTTGACGAATTATCACAAGACAGTATCTCACGGGCTTTACCGTTTGTAGTTGCCGTAAATCCAGTCAATTATGGTAAGGCACTTAAGCTTACAACACTAGAGGCTTTTGCCGCTGCGCTGTATATTTTAGGACATATTGAACAGGCCAAAGAAATACTTAATATCTATAAATGGAGTCCTCATTTTTTAGAGTTAAATAAGAATCCCCTAGAGGATTATAGGATGGCAAAGAATAGTAAGGATGTCATTGAGTCTATGAAACTATATATTAGTGATGAATAGTTTCTCTATGGTTTGTATAACACAAATCGTACCTAAAGTTATTAAATTCTTCATTAATCCAGATAAAAAGTTGGAGAGATCATGAGCAAGTTCAAACTAGTTATATTCGACATGGATGGGACCCTCATTTCAGGACGAACCGTATTCGTTTTCGCAGAAAAAAAAGGATTCAAGGATGAATTACTACGAATAATCAACGGCAATAAAGAAGTATATAATAAAAGCATTGAAATAGCAAAGTTATTAAAAGGCCTGAATGCTAGAGAACTCCTGGAGATTTTTAGAAATATACCTTTGCAGGAACATGTTGAAAATGTTATCATGGAAATTAGGAAAGGAGGTATCAAAACAGCTATTGTCACTGATAGTTATCAGTTTGTAGCCGATGATCTTAGAGAGAGATTGGATATTGATTATGCCTTTGCCAATAATCTTATAATAGAAAAAGGCATTGTAACTGGAGAGTTGATAGTAAGTAACAAGGATCTTAAAAAACGTTTTAACGATTGTAAGATTCATTCAATTTGTAAAGACCGTGTGTTGAAACGCCTTTGCAATAAGCTTGGCATATCAGAGAGTGAGGTAATTGCAGTTGGAGACGGCGCAGTCGACACCTGCATGATAAAGTCAGCGGGACTAGGAATTGCATTCAATGCACCAAAAGAAGTTCAAAAACATGCAGACATTAGTACTAGTAACATGAGTGTGATATTAGACTACATTTAGATGTGATATTATGGATATAAAACAGGAAGAGATAACCACGCTTCATGAGTTGTGCATAGACAAAAAAAAACTTATAAAAAGCGTGAGTGATGCGGCTATTGAAAGACCTGTTTCTATTATTATGCCAATGTTATATAGTGAAATTAAAAATGATGCATTGGGTAATATTTCCAAGCAGTTAAACAAATGTAATTACGTAAAAGAAATCGTCATTCCATTGGCTGCAAAAAATGAAAAAGAGTTCAAGCAAGTTAAGAGATTTTTCTCAGATTTAAAAATACCTAAACTGATTATGTGGTGTAATGGACCCAAAATAGAAAAATTATTGAATGAATTGAAAAATGATGGATTGGACCTTTTAAAATATAGAGGGAAAGGTAGAGACGTCTGGCTTGCTATCGGCATAGCAAGCCTTAGGTCTTATGCAATTGCACTTCATGATGCAGATATTCGAAGTTATTCTGAGCTAATACCTGCAAAACTGGTATATCCGCTCATAGAACCTGAACTTGATTTTAAATTCAATAAGGGTTTCTACGCCAGGGTAAATCTTGAGAAGAATATCATGTATGGTCGTGTATTCAGGCTTTTTCTTCACCCCCTTCTGAGATCACTTATTTATGAAATAGGATCTGAACCAGATTTTGTTAGATTTTTACGGTCTTTCCGGTATCCGATTTCTGGAGAATTCGCCCTGACCAGTGACCTGTCTCTGGATGTTGATCTCCCTGGTGACTGGGGTCTTGAAATTGGTATAATGGCCGAGATGTATAGAAACGTAACCCATAAGAGAATTTGCCAAACTGATCTAGGTTTCTATGAACACAAACACCAGATAATTGGTAACGAAGAGAAAGGTCTTACAAAGATGACTAGTGATATTTTAAAAACATTGCTTAGGGTTTTAATCGAGCAGGATAACATACAGATTTCCAAGGAGTTTCTTATATCCCTGAGAGTTTTATACCAAAGAAATGCGCAAGATTGTATCAGGAAATATCATGCCGATGCTCATTTTAATAGTTTAAAATACGATAGACATTTGGAAGAAACCATGGTAGAAAAATTCAGTAAACAAATTATGGATGCTGGAACCAAATATATGAAAAAGCCAGTTGGCACGCGGATACCTGACTGGCTGCGAACAATTTCCGCACGTAAAAAAATAAGAGAGCAACTATTGGATATTGTAATTGCGGATAACGAGGTTTGATAACCATGAATCAAGAATGGAATAGAGATCTAAGTTTAAAACAAGATATAATTGAAAAATGCAAGGAACTAAAACCTGTTGAAATAATAGTGGGTGTACTATGTAAAGACGTAGAAACCACTGTTTTAAATGTATTGAATGTAATTAATGAAGGGTTATACAGATACTTTCCAGATTACAAGAAGGTCATAGTTATAGCTGAAGGGGGATCCACAGATAAAACTTCTGAAGTGATAGACCTCTTTCAACCATATAATAGCATAGGGAAAATAGTTACAAGTGATATCACGGGCGGAGGGAAAGGTGCTGGTGTAATGACAATTTTGGAAGTTGCCCATGAGATCGAAGCGAAATGTGTTATATTGATGGATGGTGATTTACTTAGTATAAAACCAGGCTGGATACAAACAATCTCCAATCCAATAATATATGGGCGATCTGACTTAACTGTTCCGTATTATATAAGGGATAAAAACGATGGTGTTATAACAAATAATTTAGTCTATCCCTTTACCAGAGCATTATATGGCATCGATATAAGACAGCCCATCGCAGGTGAGTTTGCG
>CAZXHI010000013.1:0-5735 GCA_964640555.1 uncultured Thermoplasmatales archaeon
TTTCATTTATCATTTGATAATATGATATTTCTAGGTGTGCAGGAACCGTTGTTGTCACTAAGATCAGACATACTACTACAGGAACAATAATACCGATGTATTTTTTTAGATTAGCGTATTGTTTTGGTAGTAAACGTTCTGATGTTTCTGTTATCGTTCTTCTAAGTTCACCAAGGCCCCAGCCAGCTATGAGTGCCACCATTAAAAAAAGGTACATAAAGGATCTATCATACATGATAGGTAAACCATAACCAAATTTATCATACAGACCAATGAAGGCAATAAAAACTATTACTGAAAGACCTATGGCGCACACATTTGTTTTTCCTTTGTTAAATGCAAAGTATGCACCAATAATGCATAACACCCAAACAACGAGACCCATGTGTTCAAACGAAACCCAGATTTTTGGCAAATTCAAATCTAAAAAATATTTTCCTCCGAAAAATGCGTCAATTACCTGTTGAATTGCCACATCCCAACGTGCTGCAAGAAGAAAAACAAAACCAATGGGAACAAGCGATAAACCAGCAGTTATAGCCGATAATTTATATTTTTTTTCTAAAAGAAGCATTAAAGCATAAATTATGGTGATGATAATCCCTGCAAGAGCAGTTGGTGGATGAATAAGAAATGTACACCAGATGATAATTGGTATAAGAGGAGTTAGCAACAGTTTCTCCTGTTGCAGAAGCCAAATGGTAAAAACTATGAATAAAAGCCCAAGTGTTACTGCTACAAAAAATGAGGGTCCAAGAAACCGACAAGTTGTTGGGATTAATGAAACAAGCAATGCTGCTTCAAGACCAAATTTCCTTTCACATCTTTCACCTATGTTAAATGCTATAAGACTTGTAAATATGCCAATTATTGCCGGCATGAACACGAACATGGTGACAAAGGTGCTGTTGGAAATCCATGATAGAGATGCTATAATATAATGAAATCCCAGTTCAAGCGATTGAGTAACTCCACTTCCAGTGTATGGATCAATAAATGATGAAGATCCGCTTTCCATCACCGACTTACCATACGTCCAGTGAATCCATTCATCTACATGAAATGGGAGATAATAATTATCTTTAATATGTGGTAAAAGACCCATGAATCCAGCAAAGATAATAATTCCAGTTAGAAGGAGCAGGATTTGAAAGTTTTTGTTAGTTGTAATGGTTTTAATTGGTTGTTTAAAAAATTCTTTGAATTTAGTAAATAATTGTTTTGTTTGTGTTGATAGACCAATCTTGAAAAGAGAAATAAAGTAAAGAATAAGGACAATACCAGTATACACTCCATAGAGAACCCATGTTTTAGTATATGTAAGTGGAAGACCAAGGATGATATCAATTGTAAACATAGCAAGAACAAACATTGATATTGTTAAAACAAACCCAAACACAATTCTTTCGAGACGTGTGATTTTTGGAAACAAAATAAAGCTCCAGAGATAACCTGGAATAATGAAGAGAATAATGCCACCTATTAATTTTGCTAGTTCACCAAATTCAACTGGCATTATTTTCCCTCTTTTTACATCTAAAGATCACGGTGCCACCATCAGTAAATGGTTTTCCTGGATCTACACATTACATATAGGCATGGTTGGGGTCATTTTCAGTTGTCAAACTCAATTCTATAGGACACCAATCATGCTCGAGAATGGTAGTGTAATGAAGAATTGTAGGCAATGCATGGGTGCAAAGTGCATCTGTCTTATCAAGAACAATCTTAGGATCATCTATAAGTATTCTATTGTCCTTTTTGTAAACCGGACAAAATCCTTAATCCTATATACTTTAATTTCCAAAACAAGGATCACCTCATTTACGTCTATTAGCATTTATTACTGCATGTAGAATAAGACCAGTCATCCCAGAAAGTGTCCCAAGAACTATTAAAATCATGGTTATCAAAGCATTACCAATTGCAAGCTCCTTTGAAGCATGAAAATTCAAATAAACATCTAATCCTAAGAATAATCCCATGCTGAACAATATAAGCCCAGGCACTCCAAAGAATAAAAGCGAATGCTCAACCTCCAAATACGTCATGATAGAAATGATAACCCCTAAGCCATGTCCAACAGGTCCTTCTGTCGAGCAATCTCCCTCATAACTACAGGTGATGGGAACCTCTTTATACAAAAGATTTCTCTTTCTACCTTGCATCAAAATCTCAGCAGAGGCACCCATGCCGACATCTCTTGGATCAATGTTTTCAATTGCTTTTCTAGAATACACTCTAAAACCACTCTGACCATCAGTAACTTTATTTGCTTTATCCGAACCAGCATTCGTAAATCGAGTTAAAACAGCGATGCCAAAATGGCGATACATAGGAACCATGTTACCAATACTATCAAGAAAACGAGAACCAACAGAAATATCTGCTTTACCATCAGAAACGGGTCTCATAACCGTTTGGATTTGATCAGCATCATGTTGACCATCCCCATCGAGTATAGCCATAGCATCGAAATCATTTTCACGGGCATAGTTAAAACAACTTTGAATTGCAGCACCATATCCCTTGTTTCTGTCATGTCTTAATACAGTGGCACCTGCATATTCTGCAACTGTTGCTGTATTATCGGTACTTCCATCGTCTATTACAAGTACCTCATTCACATATTTCTTAGCTTTAAGAACAACACTACCTATAGTCGCCTCTTCATTAAAACATGGAATTGCTGCCAGCACCCACCTATTATCTCCATCCATCAATCAAATCTCCTTAAAAATATCCTTTTCCAAACTAGATATTTACTAGTCTCTTATCATCCCGTAAGGTCAATTCAAATTAGCAAATATAGGAATCAATCATGCTTTCACACAGATCGCAATATTTTATTACTACCTTAACAAACACCTCCTTTTGTGCAGAACCAGCTGTACCATATAAATCGTCAAAACACTCGTGGGATTCTAATTCCTTTACCACGAGACGTTTCTGAGATTGAGTAAGTGAAAAACGTTTTGCTATACTAGAAAGAACATTCGTCCAATATCCC
The DNA here is from genome assembly GCA_964640555.1 of uncultured Thermoplasmatales archaeon. Lineage (GTDB taxonomy): Archaea > Thermoplasmatota > E2 > DHVEG-1 > DHVEG-1 > JAUWWG01. The sequence continues at coordinate 3,011 of CAZXHI010000013.1, forward strand.
ATCTTTTTGGGCCTGTCATCAGAAATATTCTTTACAACCCCGCAATGTATACACCAGTGATGTAATGAAACATCAGATTTTAAGCTACAACTCTCAGGTAGCCATACTCTCCCCTCATTTTCACAGCTCTCGTGATAACAGTTCACCGTTTAGCATCCCCCCATCTTTACATCTCATCTAATCTCCTCTCATCTCAGTGTTACCCGCGCTCAGATTTCCTCACACTTGAGTCATATCACCCTCAACCACATTGTGTTCAATTACAACACAAAGACATTACGATACAACTACTACCGTATTACTTCTCTTCTTTATAAACATAGTGATTTATAAAATTAATAACCGTCCTTTCAAACTATCAAGATTCTTTTTATTTTAGCTCCCAAGCACTGATTGTTAAAGCCCAGATGCCATAATATTTTTGCAAGTATCACAAATGCAAACTTACCCATCTACCAATTCTAAACCACAGATACCACAATCCATTTTTTACACCACCCTTTATAGGGAAGTCTAGTTTTGGATGGAAAAACAAATGAGAACAGCTGTAGTAGAAAATCATCTGTCTTTTTGAATGGATATCTCATCTAACCTTTGTTGATTTACTTCAGCCATCTTATCTCGATAACATCCAACAGGTCTGCCTGTTCCATAATAGTTACGAACAAAGATCTCATGGCTACAATACTCAGATTCAGGATCATACCATTCACAACATTGACTGAATTTACATCTCATCTTTCAACTCACCAACTTCATTTTTTTTGCTACTAGGGAGAGGTAAGAAGCAAGAGAGAAAAACAAATGAAAAATGCATTGGTGATGGCTCATCTGTTTCCCTAATCTAGACCACCCATACATTACATTTGTAATTTATTAATATACTTTTCGTAATGTTTTATGTAGGAGACTTACAGATTAACCATTTAAAATTTGTGGGACAAAAATATTTAATTATCTCACGAATCGTTAGTTTTATAAAACACAACTGTATATTATATGTAATTCATTAGTGATGTTGATGAATTAAAGCTAACGGGATTGTGAAAAAATGGAAACACTTCAAATCAGGTTAACAAGAAATATGTTAGATAGAATTGATCAATTAATAACAATAGGGGAATATCCAAATAGATCAGAGGCCGTTCGGGATAGTGTAAGAAAATTACTCGATAACAAGCGTGTTTATAACAACGTTCTAAATGTATCTGAGAAAGATCTTCAAAAATTCATTAAAATTACAGATAAATAATAAGTACCAATTCAGGAGTGATGACTGGAATAATTATTTTAGTTGTTCTAATTGTAGGTATTGCGTCGATAATTATATTAGTCGGGCTTGTAGCAAGAACGAAAGCAGGAATGAAACAGGGGTTTTCTTTTATATTGCTTGGCATGACAACGTTCGTTATACTAGAAGCCATCAAGGTATTGAAGACTTTTCAAATTATTTCATCTCAAGCTGTACCATCAATAATAATCGATATTTTCTCTGTTGCATCTATATTGTTATTTTTTGCAGGATTTTGGAAGTTAAAAACGTTGATTATGGGCATCTCAGATTTTGGTCAAGTACTCGTCATTACTTCAAAGGCTAATTACGAGGACACTGTTGCATCTCTTGTTAAACGCATTGGCAAGGTTTGTTATGTGACGTTGGATAAGCCTTCGAAAAAAATTGCGGATATTTTAGATACTTATCTTGTTGGTAGATCATCTATCCAATTTATTGACGCCTCTGAATCTCCTTGTAATGTTGAAAATTGTTTTAGCATAAAGAATACCCCGGATGATATAAAAATTGCTTTGGAAAGGGTTCTTAAAGAAAAAAATCCAAGTTGTATAGTGGTGGATGATATTTCTGCATTGAAGAATATTGAAAAATTTGAGTTACCAAAGTTTGTACAGGATGTTTCTCTTCTTGTCAAGGCAAATGGGTCAAGGGGATTTTTTATTGGAATAATCGAAAATATTAGCAAAGAAACAATAAATGATATTACAATGTTTGTTGATAAGGTGATGGGTGATAATCGATGACAGAAACCATTATGATTGTCGATGATTCAAAAGATACGGTTGATATGGTTAAACGACTTCTTGAATCTGAGGGCTATAAAACAATCGTTGCTCTCGATGGGAAGGAAGCATTGAAAATCCTAAAAAACAGAAAAGAAAGCGAGAGACCAGATTTAGTGCTACTAGATATGTTTATGCCTGAGATGAGTGGAAGAGAGGTTTGTGATCGTATTAGGAATAATCAAGATATAAACGTAAGGAATGTGAAGATTGCTTTTTTCACAGTTGCGGCTTTTCAAGATTATGGGCGGCAGATGCTCCAGAAGCTGAATGTTTTAGATTACATTGTGAAACCTTTTGATGTTGATGATTTTTTAAGAAGAATTCGCAAAATGATATTAGATTAGCCTTTGATTATGTAAACTATACTTTTGACTATGATTCATTTGAATTATTTAAGTTGACGTAACTTGTACAATCGGATTTTAATCAAGTAGAATTTTGTATTTATCTCTATTAACACATTCAAGCTGGAAATCTCTAACCTTTACAGTACTTCGGAAAGTAGATCCAATTTTTCAAATTTATTGCACTAAATCCAATAAATGTATGAAAAATAATCAAGAATTTATCACTTTGAATGGATGAAGAAACTAGTTTTGACCATAATTATTTCTTTAATACTTGGCGGTATGTCTACTTAACACTA
>CAZXHI010000014.1:0-4310 GCA_964640555.1 uncultured Thermoplasmatales archaeon
CCTCAGTTATACCTATACCTGTATCCTTAATGGAAACAGTGACAAAATCCTTATCTTGTTTTGCATCAATTGTGATAGTACCACCATCTGGGCTGTATTTAACAGAATTACCAATGAGGTTATCAAACAATTCTGTCAATCTTAGTTTATCTGCCTTTACTATGATGTTTTTATCTGCCTTGTTCAAAATCTCAATATTATTCTCCTCGTAGAGCAGATTATTCATTTTGATAACGTTATTAATCTCATCCAATAGATTTGTATCCTCTATGTTCAACTTTACATTTGAAGATTTAAGTCTTGCAAGTTCAATTGTATTAAACACTAGATTCCTCATATGGTTAACGTTTCTATTCAATACCTCAAAAATCTTCTTTGTTTCAGGGTCATTCTCTCGCTCCTCTAACATTGGGAGTAAGTTCACAAGTGGGTTTAACGGATTCTTTAAATCATGACCAAGTTGCCCTACGAACTCATCTTTTTGCAGTAGAACTTTTTCCACTTCAGCCGTTCTCTCCTTGACTTTTTGCTCAAGGTCTTTATTCAGAGATGAGAGTCTCTTATGTGCTACTTTTAAATCCATGTTCTTTTTTATAATTTCTTTTTCTTTTCTCTTTTGCTCAGTGATATTTCGAACAACTGCTTGTAAAATGTCTCTATCTTTTAATTTCATGTGGTTTAGAAGCACAGTTGCTGGAAAAATAGTTCCATCAGCACGTTTATGCATCCATTCAAAATAATCGGATTCTTTTTCATATGCTGTTGCAATATGTTCATTAAATGCTGCGTGCGAGTCTGTTCCATCGGGCTGTTTTGGAGGAGATAAATCGTAAGGATGTTTGGAAATAAATCTATTCATGGAGGGTAAACCAAAGATTCTGAGTGCTGCAGCATTACAGTCGAAAAAACCATTTTCATCTAACAACATAATTGCATCTGTTGAAGATTCATAAAGAGTGCGAAATTTTTCCTCAGAGCTTTGCAACCTCTCCTCCATCTGCTTACGTTCGGTGAGTTCCTTTTTAAGTTTGAATGTACGCTTTTCCACCACATCCTCAAGATGTTTACTGTGCCTCCTAATTTTCTCCTCAATCTGTTTACGCTTGCTAATATCTTTGATAACACCTATAGAGCCAGTAATCTTCCCTTCATTGTTTTTTAAGACACTCAACGATATATCTACGTCAAATGGTTCTTTATTTTTCCTGAGCATTTTGGTTTCAAGACGATGCTGTATACCTTTCTGCCTAACATGTTCTGCTCGTATTTTTTGCCATTCTTTAGAGGGATAAAGTGAACTGACATGTTTCATATATAAATCATTTTTATTCATTCCAAGGAGATATTCAACATATTTATTCCAGGAAATAATTCTTTCGTTTTCATCTGTCAGAGTGATGGCAACAGCAGAATTTTCAAATATTGCCCGGAATTTCTTCTCAGAAGCTTGTAGTTCCTGCTCTGTTTTCTTCCAATCGGTGATATTTTTTGAAATAACAGCAACCGAGGTTGTTTGACCGGTGATAGAGTCCTTGACTGGACTTAATGTTCTGAGGAACCATTGTCCAAGTCTACTGACTCTATGTTCATCCTTTGTTGGTTTTCCGTTTTCAAAAACCCAGTTGATTTTCTCAGTAAACTCCTGAGTTTCTTCAGATGAGTGAAGTTCGTCAAATGTTTTTCCTAATACCTTCTCTTCAGGCAGATTAAGTCTTAATAAAAGTTCATTGTTTACAAGAATATATCTACAATCTCTATCAAGTAAGTAAATAGAATCATCGGCGTATTTCATTAAGGATGCAAGCCTCTGCTCCGCCACATTCCTTCCATTATTTTCATATCCAACAGAGTCCTTTCCTCTTCTCCCTATGTCATCATCTTCACCACTGTGAATAAACTCATCAAATACATCCTTCACATTTTCTTCAGGAATTTCTAACTCCTTATGAGAACCCTGTGAACTACTGTCAAGTTTCCCAAGTTTTTCCTCTTCCCTCAGCTTCTTTACAATGTCTGGTTTATCTACCATCCAACTCACCAAATACTAGCAATCCATCTTTCTACAAATAGAATAATCTCTTTCTGTGATTAGAGGTATTGATTTATCTGGCATCCATCATCCTATCCAATTGTTTTTCATCACCAAGATAATACATCAAATACATTATCTCTATCTTAAATTTATGCTTAACAATTGTTAACAATAATGTATATAATGGAAATATTATCTGGAAACCAAGTCTTATACCCAACCTTCTTGCACTAACGGATTCTCCCAACCACAATAACAAGACTCATCATCAGGTTCAATCCTGTTACCACAGTGAGGGCATGTAATGAACCCCTTTCTAACAGCTTCATCCAACAAGTTTTCTACCATCTCTGACACTCACGGATTAACAATACATTAAACGCTTTTCGTGATATCCAATTCAAGTCTCTATCAACTTCAAGCGGAATGAGTGCCCTTTGACCGTCAACTCCAATCGGCTGTTTTACTTTCAGTTCCTTGAGTTCCTTAAAAGATATATATCCCCACTCTGCACAATCTTTCCAGCCATTCAGACAAACAAAACCGAAGAATGTGTCCTCACCATCAAACTCGCAAATGAACCAATCACTGTTGCCTAGAAAGAAGTGCATCCAGATTATCTTATCCTTTGCTGGTACATCTTCGGTTTCATACAATCTTGGCACTTTTGCCAATTCTGTATCTGTTGGCTCGTTAAACATGTTATAAATAAATTTGAGTCTTTAAATAGTCTTTTATCTGGTTCCACAGCTCATCACCATATGCCAATAAAATATTACCAATCACAAAAGAAATCTGTGTAAAACCTGTAAAAACAACCGACAACCAAAAAAAATAAGTCTGTTCACCTAATGAGCAGGTTTGCTCCACCCTCTTCCGAATCTATGAGCTTGTATTTCTGCTCTTTCACAAGTGCTTCAATTTCAGGCGTCACTTTCTTTATATGTATCGCATTATGACCTTCGCTCAGCTTCTCGATTCTGTCATTTATGTCCTGCACAGATTCAACTTTTTTTGTAGCTTTTGTAGGCTTCAGCATACCATCCTGTTCCTTCTCGCATTCAGCTTTGATTTCCTCTGCCCGTTCCTTGAATGCTGTTAAAAATTCTTTCATGTCCCACCTTTTGACCGAATGTGGCTTGATACAAGAACTCCAGCCACGTTTTAAAGGCCACAACTCTGCGACTGTTTGACCTGCTACGCGGTAGGTTTCACCATATTTGTTGTGACGGATTTCGACATATCCTAAAGATTCAATCTCCTCCAAAATATGCAGCATCTCATCTCTTGCTTTCTGCACTTGGCAAAAATTGATGTACTGGATCGGGCAATCTTCTACATTAGGTAGTTCTTCGAGTTTCGGAACTGTTCTGGTGAGTTTTGATAATTCTTCCTTTAGCCTTGCGTTCTCTTCTTTCAAATTCATAAGCCCCAACAACTCATCTGTTGCTGCTTGCTTCACCAATTTCCCGTTTTCAAAAACTGCATGTCCGTTTACTTTGGTTCGCACTTCTGCTTCTTTCTGCTTTTTGCTACTTTTTTTCTTGCTCATATCATATCGCCTTGCGCCTCCTAGGCATAATACATCAATTCTCCTAGGAAGTAGAAGAGCCTTATGGAATTTTTTGGCGTTTCACCGTGGTTTTTATCGGCATTCATCTAAACAGAAACTTTCTCTGTATAAAAAAAAGTGGCTGATAAAGGTCGGTTTTGATATGCAACCCCCTACCTTTTGATATCTGGTTTTACCGATAACTCGCTGATTCAACCATAAAAACTAGGAACAATCTGATTAAAATGGAATCAAAAACACAATAATATTCTCAAATAACACATCACGTTCATCATAAAAACTAACAACGCCACGTCCAACGATTTTACAATCAAAATTTTCTTCACTGTCATTACTAAATCTTGTCTTCTTGTAATCCACATTTACAAGTTTCTGTGCTTCTTCAACACTTAAACCACCTAGCAAACCTAACTCATTCAAATGTTCAACAGCATCATTAAAGATAGCTACAGTTTCTTCTCGTGTGGCGTTATCGCATCTCAAACTTTTTGCCCGTTTTTCAGCAAAATCAGGCTTAATTGCTCAAACTTCGCATCAAAAGTATAAACCCGAAGAACGCAATGTCTAAAACCCAACGTAGGTCTTCATCTTATAATTAAATATGATTTAGTATAACTATCAAAATCTATTCTTTTGTTAGTTTTATCGATGACAACACAAGCATTAATTTTAGGTTGAAAATCCTAATTCCTAAAGGTAATCTTA
>CAZXHI010000015.1:0-10979 GCA_964640555.1 uncultured Thermoplasmatales archaeon
GATTCACAAGACAAAAAGCAGATGATAAATTATCTGCCCATTATGTAACATAATTCTTCTGTCACGGTACTAGATTACACGTATGACACTTCTACCGCAAATATTGGAGCTAGATTTGGCAAATATATTGACCCTAATTCGTTCCATCACATATGGTTGTCTAAAAAGAGGAAAAATAGGTCCACAATCTCAGAACTACCCTGCAATTGTCCTGTTTGTTCAAAACAGACTGTTAACGAAATGTGCTGGGTTCCGGAGTTAATCACTCTTCACAACCTATACGTGAAAACTAGTTTTTGTAATTCTGTTAATGCTAAAGTGGATGATGACGAACAATTCAAGAATCTGGTGAATAAACATATCCAATCTAATCCAACTTATAGAAATCATCATGATTCGATTGTTTCTCAAATTATGGAGTTAATTTATGGTGAATTTGACTCAAGTTACATGGAAAATGTCAGATCGTGAAGATGTAGATGAAAAAATAAAATAACGAAAAATTCTTAAACAGAGAAAGCTTTTAATCTTATTGTAATTTTTATAAATAACTGAGAATGTAAACAATATTAAAAAGATATTTATAATCTGTTTTTAATCAATGGTTGCAATGAATAAAACTCTAGTAATGATAGGATGCATAGCATTATTTTTATCTTCATCTATTGTAGCAAATGCTCAGATACTTTCCCCAATTGCACATCTAAGTGGAGATGTAAGTCAAGACGCAATGGCTTTTTTTGTTGGTGAAACTGATTTTTCTGGGAACTTTTATGGATATCCAGCAGATTCTATGATTGATACTTCTTCATTAGATGATATTTTGGACGATCCTTTAGTAGAAGACATGGTAGCGGATATTTTTGATATTTCATTATTGGAGGACCTTCACGTTTTCCCCTTACTTGGATGTTGTACTTTTGAAGGTGTTACTAGTGTTACAATTGTTAATATTCAAGAGTTTCAAGAAATGGATTTCGCTTCAATGTCGCCTGCAGATATTATAAATTTTGTGAACAGCATTGAGCGCTTCTCAAATGTAAATATTATCGCTGAAAATGGCCAGTTTATATTTGGAGTTGGGCAGGATAGCATTACAACGGAATCTGAGATGAATTTTGCCATTTCATCTGCCGTTATCTTTGAGATTGAAGAAGGAGATAAGATTCCATTTCTAGTTATTCTTACAGAATCTGAAATCACTATGCAATATTCTGGAGAATCTTCTCTTTTGCATAAAGCATCTGATAGTGGTAGTATGATAATTAAAGATTCAGATGGGAATGAAATTTGGAATGAAGATTCATCTGACAAGATGCTTTTCATAGAAGATGCCGATCTTTCATTTGTCCAAGATTCTTCTGTATATGTGTTTCCAATATCTTCCGAGGAAACCAAAGAAACTGCATCATTATACGTATCGCCTGCCGAATCTCGTTTCATCGATATTTCCCAGCTTATGGAAGGTATAACAAATTCAACAGGTGATTCATCAGGGAGTATGGGTATCCCAGATTTTTCCAATGACTTCCAAGGTCTTGATGATCTTATCTCTGTGGCATCTTCAATAATTAATGGTGGTATGGTACTCATTAAAACAAATGATACGTTTGTTGTTGATAATTCACCCCAAACGTTTTCAGGATTTGGTTTTGCTAGGAGTGATGGATTTGATGTGACAATTACTGGAGGACAAACACCAGAAACAACAGTATCTGGAGACTGTAAATTAATTTTCTTGGGGGATCATTTCTATACTTCTCAGGCAAAAGATGGTGAAAACGGTGTAGCATTTCCATTTCTACTTGTTATCCCTTGGGCTTTGGCCATTGGTTTATACCTTTTATTCCGCTTCTATTTAAAGAAAGAAACAAAAACAAACGCGGAGATAGATGGAAAAATCAAAAGATTAGCATTAATATTTCATATTGTAGCATTAATTGTAGCTTTCATTTTGATGGACAGAGAAGTAAGCTTCCAGTTTGGTGTTAGTGCAATAGATGCTATTCTTGGTCAAGGAATATCGCCAGTTTTTGCAGTGTTTATCGCTGTAGAATTAGTCATTTGGGTTCTTGGTTATCTGATCATGGCCATCCCTGTTTACATCATTGCAAAATACGGGCTAAAGTTTATTGAAATAGGGAAAGGCGGCAAAGGAATATGTAAAGGAGTGGGTGCTCTCTTCATATGGTTTTTCTGCGCGATTTATTTTAAATTAATCGTAAATCTGGTTTTCTTGATAATTAACCCAACTAACCTTTTACCAATGGGGTAATGATGCAATCTTTAGACCTGCAGCCTATTTTCAACGAACCTGCTCTCTTTGACAAAAATAAAAAAATACTTGTTGTTGCAGATTTACATATCGGGATAGAAGCTGAACTAAGAGAGCGTGGGTTGAACATGGCTTCACAGACTTATAATATGATAAACCATCTGGTATCATTATGTAAGAAATATAGGCCAGAAGAAATAATTATGCTTGGAGATATAAAGCACAATATACCTTCCTCTACGATAGAAGAAAGGAAGGATGTAGAAAATCTTCTCAAAACGGTACAAAGATATGGAATCATACATATATTGCCTGGTAATCATGATGGTAACATAAGAAAAATAGCGCCTGAAGATGTAATTATCCATCCCTCTAATGGAATTGTTTTTGATGACATAGGTTTTGTGCATGGACACCGATGGCCAGACAGCAAAATAATGCAGTGTAAACAGATTATCATTGGCCATACACATCCTACAATAATGCTTACAGACAGGCTTGGATATAAAAAATTTGAACCTTGTTGGCTTAAAGTAATTCTTATCGAAGGTAAACTGAAGGAAAAATATCCGAATTCTGCTGATCCTCAGATATTAGTAATACCTGCTTTCAATCCGTTATGTGGGGGAATGGCAGCAAATAAAGAAGGCGTTACAGGACCCATTGGAAAAATAATGGATATCGAAAATGCACAGGTATATTTACTGGATGGATCGTGTTTGGGAAAAGTAAAGAATATAAAATAGTCCAAGTTAAGCTTAAATATTGCATGTTTAATAACGAGAGACAAACATTGAGTAAAACATGATGGCCTATGGAATTAAATCTTAATCGGGAAATGAAACAGATGCTCTCAGTACTACTGTTAGTATTACTGCCCTTGATTGTTTTAGGTTTGGGGGCAATTTTCGGAGTAAAAAATGCAGGATATTACATACTTACAATGATCTGGCTTGCAGTAGGATTCATCTTTTTTAGTGCAATCGAATAGTCTTAAGTGTATGATCTATCGGGAGGAAAATAATAAATACATATCTATATTGCATTCGATAGAATGGCATCAGTTTTTTCCAAGTTAAATCCAAAAATCCAGGAGTTGCTCTATTTTAACGATATCAATAAACCTACTGAACCTCAGATTAAAGCAATTCCTCCAATACTAAACGGTGAAAACGTTCTTCTAATAGCTCCAACAGGACTTGGAAAAACAGAATCTGCACTTTTACCAATCTTCCATAGTTTTTTAAAAAAAGTGGAAAACAATTCTAAAAGTGACAAGAAAGATAAGGGTATATCTATTCTTTACATCACTCCTCTTCGAGCGTTGAACCGAGATATGCTTAGGAGAACTACTGAATGGGGAAAGAAACTAGGAATAGACATAGCAGTTAGACATGGAGATACATCGCAAAGTGAACGTGCTCGTCAGTCTAAAAATCCTCCCGATATGCTTATTACAACGCCCGAGACATTCCAGATTTTATTCACAGGTAAACGTTTAAAAAAACACCTAGAAAGCGTTAGATGTGTCATAATTGATGAAATACATGAACTGGCAAATGATGAAAGAGGCGCGCAGCTAGCAGTTGGTCTTGAAAGATTACATGAGCTGACTATTGAAAAAAATCATAGTTTTCAAAGAATAGGTCTGTCTGCTACCGTGGGATCACCTGAGGAAGTGAAACGTTATCTTGGTGGTCTTGAAAATGGTAAATTCCGTGATGTAACGGTATTAGAAGTTGACGTCACCAAACATATTGAAATAAGTGTTGAACTCCCCTTTATCAAAAAAAGTGATTATGGTGGTGCAAATCGCCTCTCGATTGAGCCAATTTCTTTTGCGTTATTAAGGAGATGCAAAGAACTTATTGATAAGCATATTTCAACGCTTCTTTTCATAAACACTAGAGATGGTGCAGAAATTCTGGCCTCTCGTTTTCATCTATGGACAAACGACATGCCAATAAGTGTTCATCATGGCTCTCTTTCAAAAAATGCTAGAGTGGAATCAGAGGATGATTTTAAGAGTGGAAAATTAAAATCATTGATATGTACATCATCACTAGAACTGGGCATAGATGTCGGTAATACGGATTTTATCATACAATACAGCTCCCCCAGAGAGGTTAAAAGGATTGTACAAAGAGTGGGAAGATCTGGGCACAGAATAGGGAGAACTTCAAAAGGATTGATCCTAGCGACTACTCCTGAAGATGTAGCAGAGAGTATTGTTATAGCAAGAAGAGCCTTGGCAGGAGAGTTAGAGGTCTTAAAAGTTAGGCAAAATCCGTTGTCTGTTCTTACCAATCAGATCATCTCCATTGCCCTGGAAAACTGGAAGATAAAATCTGAAAAAATTTATGAAATAATCAAAAGGTCTTATCCTTTTCACACTTTAAAACAATATACGTTTAACAAGATTTTGGAGCAACTAGGAGATCAACGTAGCATCTGGATAGGAGACGAAGATTTTGTTTTTAAACGTAGAAACTCAAGAAATTATTTTCTTGACAATATCTCCATGATTCCTGATGAGAAAAGCTACATGGCTGTAGATATAAGTTCAAGAAAGAGAATAGGGAAGTTGGATGAGAGTTTTATTTTGAATTATGGTTTTGAAGGTGCCAAATTTATCCTAAGTGGGAGACCTTGGACGATTGTAAAAAGAGATGAAGAAGAGATACTGGTATCTCAATCAAAAGAGATAGGAACTGTTCCTTCATGGACTGGAGAAGACATACCTATACCTTTTGAAATTGCTAGAGAAGTAGGTAAACTACGAAGACTTGTCTCATCAGAAGCAAAAATTGAAGAGTATCCATGCGATAAAAAAACACTTGATAAAGTTGTGCAACAGATCGATAATCAGAAAAATCAAGGTTTTACCGTTCCAGATGACAAAACAATAACAATTGAGGTAGAGGATAAGACCGTGGTGATAAACGCATGTTTTGGAACAAAGGTGAACGAAACTATAGGGCGTTTAATATCTGCTATGTTAGCACAGTCCATTGGAGAAAGCGTAGGTATTAACAGCGATGCATATAGGATAAATCTTGAACTCCCTGGTAGATTTCCAGTGGACAGGATAAAAGACATATTGCTAAAAACTAATCCTGATACTCTGTGGTATCTGATACATACCATACTGAGAAATTCAACATACATAAGGTGGCAGCTTGTTCACGTGGCAAGAAAATTCGGCGCTATACGAAAAGATTTTGATTATAAAAATGTTGGAGTTAAAAAACTATTTACACTTTTTGAAAACAGCCTTATATTTGATGAGGCACTTGATAAAATTATCTGGGATCGGATGGATATAAAAAACTCTCAAAAGGTTTTGGAAGAGATACAAAATGGTGAGATAAATATCCATGTGCAAAGGCTTTCACCCATTGCACTTGCAGGATTTGAAACTATAAAAGGCCTAATGGTTCCCCTGCGTGCAGATAGGTCAATTCTAATGGCTTTGAAAAAACGTCTTGAAGATACCGACATAACACTTGTATGTACCAACTGCAATCATAAATGGAATACAACAGTACGAAGAGCGGATGCTAGGCCCAAATGTTCGAATTGCAATGCTATAAAAATTATGGTTTTACGCAGATATAATAAAGATTTGGCAAAACTTCTTACAAAAAAAGAAAGAACAAGCGAGGAAGACAAGGAAGTAAAAAGACTACACAAAAACGCAAGTCTAGTTCTAAATTATGGAAAGACTGCCTTACTGGCATTGATGGGTAGAGGCATTGGGCCCGATACTGCTGCTAGAATATTGAGAAGATATAACAGAACAGAACTCGAAAAATCAGATGAATTGCAAATCAGATTTCTACGTGACATACTTAAAGCAGAGTTAAACTATGCAAGAACCAGAGGATTCTGGGACAGGTAAAAAATCAATATCAATTTCATACCACAACCTTTAAAACGATTGTATGATTGCCTAAACCTATTAAAATAACTAAAATTAGTGATAGATTATGACTGAAAATAATATGGTACTACCGGGAGAAAAGCTATCCACCTCTGAGGAATTATTGTCTGGCGATGGGACATTTGAGGAAGATGGCATCATACGGGCCGCGAGAGTTGGAAGATATGTTGTGGATGAAAGAAATAGAAATGCAATGGTAAAACCCGTGACAAGTATCCCCGTTCTCTTAAAAAAGGGAGATACAGTTCTTGCAGAGGTGCGATTCATAAGATCATCGATGGTTATAGCTGATGTAATCCACGTTAAAGGAGAGAGTAGAAGAATCTCTGGCGATACAAACGGTACGCTGCGCGTATCAGAGATATCACAATCATATGTAAAAGATCCTGCTTCTGAGTTCTCAGTGGGCGATATCATAAGAGCCAAGGTTACACAAGTCAATCCAAATATACAGCTTGAAACTAAGGATAGGAGCCTAGGCGTCATTAAAGGGCTATGTACAAAATGCAGACATACACTCATCAAAAAGGACAATATTTTAGAATGCGAAAATTGTGGAAATAAGGAGCGAAGAAGAACAGCAATTGATTACGGAAACTATGATTTAAATAGTCTTTAAGATAGATTATCATATATGGGGAAGGAGTGAAGATTCATGGATTTGAAAAAGATTAAAAAAACATCGAAGGAACTTGAATTAGAAATTATTGGGGAAAATGAGACCATATTAAATCCCATTACACAGGTATTGCTACAAAATGGGGATGTGGAGTATGCAGCGTACATGACTGATAACCCTACGGCGAAGAAACGACGTTTGTATATCAGAGTCAAGAAAGGGAAACCCGAAGAGGTATTGAAAAAAGCTGTCAAGCAGCTAGAGGATGAAGTAAAAAGCTTCGGTAAAAATTTTGAAGGAAAAACTAAAAGTAAGAGTAAAAAGTAGATGAAATGTTTGGATGCTGAAAAAAACATAGGCATAGAAACTTTTTTTACATCGGCGAAATGGATAGGTGGGAAGCTCCGCACAGTGCCCGAGGATTTTATTGTAGATGAGATTTCCAAATACCCCCCAAAAAAAGAAAATGGGCGGTTTACGATTGCCGAGGTCGCAGCTACGAACTGGGAGACAAATGGGCTGGTAAGGGAGCTCTCTAACAGATTACATATTTCGCGAAAAAGAATTGGTTTTGCAGGCACTAAGGATAAACGGGCAAAGGCAACTAGGCTAATGTCTTTTCACAATATTTCTAAAGATGACTTAGCTAAAGTAAAAATCAAAAAGGTTGATATAAAGAACATCTATGAATCCGATCATCCTGTTAAAATCGGATGTCTTTTAGGTAATAGATTCGAAATTATCGTAAGAAATGTCAGTAGAGGTACTGGATCAGAACAAATACAAGACGTAATTTCTGTTATAAATAATAATGGTGGTTTTCCTAATTTTTATGGCATTCAGCGTTTTGGTGTTATAAGACCAATTACTCATGTGGTGGGAAGATACATAGTGTTTGATGATTTTGAAAAGGCAGTGATGAGTTATATTGCAAATCCCATTGAAGGGGAGGATGAGACAACATATAATTTGAGGGATAGATTACAAAAAACATATGACTTTTCGGAGGCGTTGAATTCTTATCCTAATCATCTAAATTTTGAAAAAGCCATGCTGAATAAATTAGTCATTGATCCAGAGGATTTCGTTGGTGCTTTAAAGGAACTCCCAAAGAATCTTTTGACCATGTTTGTTTATGCATATCAATCATATCTTTTTAACAGAATGTTAAGTGAACGAATTAAACAAAAGTTGCCTTTAAATAAGGCGATTGTTGGCGATGCTGTTCTTCCAATAAGAAAAGGGATTATTGATGAAAATGCGATAATTATTACAGAAAAAAACATTGAAAAAGCAAATAAACAAATTTTAAAAGGCAATGCATTTGTAAGTGGTCTTTTATTTGGCAGCGATTCGGTATTTTCAGAAGGAGAAATGGGTGAAATCGAACATAATATTATTGATGGTGAAGGAGTTGATCCTAGAGATTTTATCATACCGGAAATTCCATATATTTCTTCGTCAGGTTTAAGACGCCCATTATTGTCCTCTGTTAATAACCTTAGATTTGAATTGAATGATGATGCTCTGAATAATGGTAAGCTTGCATTAAATTTAAAATTTGAATTGAAGAAAGGATGCTATGCTACATCTCTACTTCGCGAATTCATGAAATCAGATGATATCCGCAGTTATTAGCAAAATCTAATAGAAATAATTTTAACGGGCTTTTGCCATTAGGGTGTCACTTCAAGGTTAAAATCCCTCTAAATCTGGTGAAAAACAATGATTGAATCACCCCCTCAAAAATATATTCCAAAGGAATTCGAAGAAAAAATTCAGAAGTTTTGGACAGAGAATGATATATTCAAAAAATCTGTCATACTGAGGAAAGGGTGCAAACCCTATGTTTTTTTAGAGGGTCCCCCAACAGCCAATGGTCTTCCTCATCCTGGTCATGTTCTCACAAGGGTCATGAAAGACCTAATTCTAAGATATCATGTAATGAATGGATATTACATAGAAAGAAAAGCGGGATGGGATACACATGGCCTACCCGTGGAAATAGAAGTTGAGAAAAAAATAGGACTCAAAGATAAACAAGCTGTCGAGGATTACGGCATCAAAAAGTTTAATGAAAAATGTAGAAAAAGTGTGTTCAAATACGAAGCTGCGTGGGTTGATATAACCGATCGTATCGGGTTCTGGCTTGATATGAGCAATCCCTATATCACACTAAAAAATGAATATATGGAGTCCGTATGGTGGTCTCTTAAACAGGCATGGGAAAAAAAACTATTATATCATGGACATAAAGTAGTTCCTTATTGCCCACGTTGCGGAACGGCACTTTCTGCACATGAAATAGCACAAGGGTATAAGACTGTTGAAGAGCCATCTATATTTGTAAAATTCAAACTTAAAAAAGAGGATGCTTATTTTCTAGCATGGACTACAACTCCTTGGACTCTTATTTCAAACGCAGCACTTGCCGTTCATCCAGATGAAACTTACATAAAGGTACGTTACAATGGACAGACGTTGATTCTTGCTGAAGGGCGTGCAGCAGTTTTGTTGAAAGGACAGGAGTATGAGTTACTGGACGGTTTTTCTGGAAAAAAACTTGAAAACATTGAATATGAGCCATTATTTAATTATTACAAACCTGACAAAAAGGCATGGTATGTTATCTGTGCAGATTTCGTAACTATGGAGGATGGAACGGGTATTGTTCACATTGCTCCTGCTTTTGGTGAAGATGATTATAACGTTGGTAAAAAATACGAATTACCTGTTATACAACTGGTTAAACTTGACGGTACCTTCAAGGATGAGGTTACACTTTGGAAAGGACAGTTTGTCAAGGATGCCGATCCCAATATCATTAAACATCTTGAAGAAAGGGGGCTAGTAGAAGGTGTAAAAGAATATACTCATGAGTATCCATTCTGTTGGCGCTGTGATTCTCCTCTCCTGTATTATGCAATGGAGTCATGGTTTATCGCTATGTCAAAGGTACAGGACTCCCTAATAAAAAACAATAATCAGATAAACTGGTATCCACAGTACCTCCAACAAGGGCGTTTTGGGGATTTCATACGTGATGTGAAGGACTGGGCCCTTTCTAGAAACCGGTACTGGGGGACACCTCTACCTATTTGGACTTGTACTGACAAGACATGCAGACATAGAATATGTGTCGGTAGTATTGATGAACTGAAGAGTTTGAGCGATAATTTTACAGATGATTATGATTTGCATAAACCGTTTGTTGACGAATTGATCGTACGCTGTCCAAAGTGTCAGTCTGAGATGAAACGTGAGAAAGAAGTTATTGACTGTTGGTATGATTCAGGTTCTGCATTTTTTGCTCAGTGGCACTATCCCTTTGAAAATAAAGAAAAATTTAAAGAAAATTTCCCTGTTGACTTTATCAGCGAGGCTCTTGATCAGACACGAGGATGGTTTTATTCACTACTGGCTATTTCGACGTTTTTGTTTGATGAAAATCCATATAAAAATGTGCTTACACTAGGGCTTGTTTTAGATGAAAATAACCAAAAGATGAGTAAAAGTAAAAAGAATTATGTTGATCCAAATATCATACTTGATCATGAGGGTGCTGATGCACTTCGTTGGTATCTCATCTCAGCCAATGCTCCTTGGGTGTCCACGCGGTTTTATGAAGGGGCGGTTAAGGATACCTTTGGTAAATTCATTCTTACTCTTTGGAATTCCTATAATTTCTTTACAACTTACGCCTCTTTGGACAAGTTTGATCCGAAAAAAGATAATATTCCCTTGGAAAATAGACCGTTGCTGGATAAATGGATATTGAGCAGGTTTAATAAAACTGTTGAGACGGTTAGAATATATGTCGACATCTTCGAAATCCACAAAGCTTCACGGGCAATAGAGAGTTTTGTTATTGAAGATTTTAGTAATTGGTATTTACGTCGTTCAAGGAAACGACTCTGGGCTGAAGAAAAAACGGATGACAAGCTTGCAGGATATTCTACAATGTATGATGTTTTTCTGGGACTCTCTAAGTTGCTTGCTCCATTCATACCTTTTATCACTGAAGAAGTATACCTAAACCTAAGAACAGATGACATGCCTGAAAGTGTTCATTTGTGTGACTACTTAGATCCAGATAAAAAGCAGGTTGATGAAAAACTCGAAGAAGGTATGAATAAGATAAG
>CAZXHI010000016.1:0-24412 GCA_964640555.1 uncultured Thermoplasmatales archaeon
TAATCTCTCTTTTCCATCGATACAAGTAATTGTATGACCCAAAAAAAGAGGTATATCATAGTCTTCAAGACATTGAACTACATTTCTGGGAAGACCACTTGCATAAGGTAAGATTTCCACAACTCCCAAAACATTAGCTCCCTCGAATTTCAAACGCCGTGCCATAATAAGTCCAACATCCCCAGACCCAAGAATAATCACATTCTTTCCAGGCATGATGTTATAGAGATTTATGAACGCCTGTGCCACGCCAGCAGTATAGATGCCGCTTGGTCGGTCACCAGGTATCATTACATTCCATCTTGTTCTTTCCCTGCACCCCATTGCAAGAACAATAGCGCTAGCTTTGATTTTGTGTAATCCCTTTTTGTTTACTGCTACTATCTCTCGTTTTTTATCAAACTGTAAAACCATCGTCTCTTTCATTATGTCTATGCCTTGTTTCTCTGCCATCTCAATATACATCTCTGCGTATTCGGGTCCAGTCATAGAGGTCCCTGTTTCCTCAACACCAAAACCGTTATGTATACACTGGGGAAGAATCCCACCTAGCCAACTATTTCTATCTATGACTACAATACTCTTGGCACCATGTTCACGCGCTGATACAGCCGCAGCCAGACCTGCAGGTCCACCACCTATAACTGCCACATCCACCGTACAATCAATCACTTTGATTACCTCGGGTTTTACCATAAAAGAGATTGGAATTCGGTGATTTTAGTTTCATATCAGTAGCATCCATGTTAAAATGCTCTTCCATAATTCTAACTATATGTTGGGTGCAGAAACCACCTTGACATCTTCCCATCCCTGCTCTGCAACGATATTTAACAGAAGAAAGAACCCTTGCTCCCAATGGATTTGAAAGTGCCTCGATTACTTCTGCCTCAGTAACATGCTCACATCTACAAACAATTCTACCCCATCTCTCATCCTTTTTAATCAGATTTGATTGTTCTTCTGCTGAGATCTCGGAGAATCGTTTTCTTCTATATCTTCTTGATTTGAAATTATTCTTTTTCTTCAGTTCTATTAAATGAGAAATCATTTTTATTATCTCTTTAGCAATGGCAGGAGCTGCAGTAAGTCCAGGTGATTCTATTCCTAACAAGTTAATAAAACCAGGCATATTCTTGCTTTCTTCTATTCTATAATCAGCCCAACCTCCAGATTCAGGAGAGGCAAGTTTGCAACGAATTCCTGAATAAGCATTTATTACTGCTTTATCCGGTAAAGAAGGGATAATCTCCCTCGCCTCCAAAAATAGATTATTCATCGTTTCATTAGTAGTCCTTTTGTCATAAGGATCATCTATAAATTCTGCACTTGGACCAAGGAGAATGTTTCCCTCAATCGTTGGAGTGATATGAACACCCAACACCCCTAACTCCTTCACTGGTACAGGGTATATCATAGAGTTTATTAATGAACTATAATTTTTATCTAAAACCAAATACTCTCCTCTGCATGGATACACCTGGAAATCTGGTTCCTCCATCATAGAGACCACCTCCCCACAATTCAAACCCGCAGCGTTTATTACCACTTCTGTTTGAAAGTCACCATTGTTGGTTTTTATTAAAAAAAGATTTTTTTGTTTTTTCAAACCAGTAACTTTTGTTTCAAGAAAAAACCTGACATTGTTTTCTGCGGCGTTTTCTGCCAGAGATATTGTAAACTGATAAGGTAGTGCAATACCAGCAGTGGGAACCCATAGCGCCTTAAAACATGTAACATTCGGCTCCTTCCTTTTAACCTCGGATCTGTTTTTTATCTCCAAACCAGGGACGTTATTATTCATGCCAACTTTTTTAAGGCGTTCAAGATCACGTACCTCTTCCTCATTTTTTGCTATAACATACTTTCCAACCCATTGTAATGGAAAACCTAACTCATTGGCAAGAGATTGAAACATTTTGTTACCTTCAATGCAAAAGCGAGCTTTAAGAGAGGAAGGAAGAGAATTTATACCACTATGAACCACACCACTATTCGCCTTACTGGCACCAGACGCAACGTCACTTCCCATTTCAAAAACTGCTACATCGAGTTTATACTTTGACAACTCCCGCGCAATTGCAGAACCGATAACACCTCCCCCAATTATAGCAACCTGGAAGTTTTTCATCAAAGAGGAAATAAAAATCCGTCGTATAAATATTAGGTACTAAGATTCCACGCTAGGTTTTTAACTAATTAACTTATAGACAGATATATGCAGGTTGATATTCCCTATGGAAAAGAAAAAATAAAAGTAAACATACCAAAGCCTTGTACAATATTAGTCCCAAATAAGGTTAAAAGTGGAAATGAAAGCAAAATTATTGAAAAGGCTTTAAAAAATCCAATTGATATGGAACCTTTTGAAAAATTTGCTGAAAAATCAAAACGGCTACTTGTAATTGTTAATGATGCAACACGACCTACCCCTACAATGAAGGTACTAGAATTTCTTTATCCTGTTCTTTCATCGCACCCTAATGTCAAGTTTCTCATAGCAACAGGAGTTCACAGAGCCCCTACTAAAGAGGAATACCAGTTCATATTCGGAAGATTCTATGATATTTTCAAAGATCAGATTTATGTTCATGATGCTCGAAGAGAGAAGGAAATGACTTATCTGGGTAGATCAAAAAATGGAACCGAGATGTACATAAACAGAATGGTTCCAGAAATTGGAAACATACTTGTTATTGGAAGTGTTGAACCGCATTATTTCGCAGGTTATACAGGTGGGCGGAAATCCTTTCTCCCTGGCGTGGCCTCATATAAAACCATTGAAATGAATCACAAGCTGGCTTTAAGTGATAAGGCACGCGCTCTTGCCCTTGAAGACAACCCGGTTCACCAGGATATGGTAGATGCCATGAATGTCTTAAAAGATGTAAACGTCTTTTCGATACAAACCGTGCTAACCGGAGATCATGGCATATATGCTGTTACCGCTGGTGATTTACTCAAATCTTTTGATGCTGCAATTAAACATGCAAATAAGATATTTTGTGTCCCATTAAAGAAAAAAGGTAACATTGTAATCACCGTAGCACCTTACCCAATGGATATCGATTTATATCAATCTCAAAAAGCACTTGATAACAGTAAATTAGCCTTAGAAATAAATGGTATTGTTATATTAGTATCCAAATGCCGCATGGGCGTTGGAGAGGAAACCTTTTTGGATCTATTATCCAAAGCAAATACGCCTCAAAAAATCCTTGAAATAATTGACAAGGGGTATAAACTGGGTTATCATAAGGCAGCAAAGATGGTGCAAATTGGGGCTTGGGCTCAAATGTGGATGGTTACTGATCTAGATGACGAAATTGTTAAAAAAACCATGATGAAACCTTATGAAAGTATACAATCAGCGTTGGATGATGCTATAAAAACAATCAAAGCAAGAAATGAACAGCCAAGAATTGTTGTGATGCCCTTTGGAAGTCTCACGATTCCATTAATTGAAGGGGGAAAATAGATGGATTTTAGTTGGACTGAGGAACAGGAAATTTGGAGAAGAACTGTAAGAGATTTCGCTCATAAAAAGATAAAACCCATGGTTCGAGAGATTGATACGAATAAAAAAATTCCTGATGAGATCATTAAAGACATGGCACAGCTTGGATTACTTGCTCCCACAGTATCAAAAGAATATGGGGGGTCAGAGGTTGACTGGACAATGGCTTGCATTGCTGCAGAGGAACTCGGACGAGCAGATATCAGTCTTGCGATTCCTGTGATGTATCTTGTCGAAGCAGCATGGGGATATATATTTAGTAGGTATGGCACACATGAAATGAAGGAGAAATACCTGCCTAAGGTAACCTCCGGTGATGCCTTTCTTGGCATAGCTGTAACAGAACCTGAAGGTGGTTCGGATATATTAGGAACCGCTAAAACCCAGGCTTTTAGAAAAGGAGAAAATTGGGTGTTAAACGGTGAAAAGATGTTTATTAGCGGCGTGACTGAGTCGAAGCAGATGGGTGGTATTCATCTCACTCTTGCTCGGACTGACCCAGGTGCTGGCCACAAAGGTTTTTCTTTCTTTGCCGTTCCGTTGAAGGATACTCCCAATATAAATACAACATTGTTAGAGGATATGGGTCGTATGGGTATCTCCACCGGTGGTTTTGCTATGGAAAACGTCGAATTACCAAAGTATCATCTAATTGGTGAACTCAATAGAGGTTTTTATTATGCCATGGAAGGTTTTTCTGCTGCCCGTGTTCTTATTGGAGCGACTTGTGTCGGAGCTGCAGAAGCGGCGTTAGAGATTGGTATGGACCATATAAAATCTCGTAAATCGTTTGGTCGTTTTATCGGTTCCTTTGAAGGAATACAATTTCCTTTGGCTGAGCATTACACCAACATTGAGAGTATCAAGCTCCTCAACTATAAGGCAGCTTGGCTTATGGATAGAATGTATAAAGAAAATAAAGTCACTCATAAAGACGTTGCATTGGCAGCAGCTATGAGTAAACTTCGTGCACCCATCCATGCCTTTGCTGCGATGAATGAAGTAGCAGATTGGCTGGGGGCCATAGCATACACAAAGGAATGTGATATTGAGATGGGGATAAGAGGTGTTAGATCTTATTCCATTGGTGCTGAGGGTACCATGAATATTATGAGAATCATTATAGCTAGAGAGCTATTAGGTAAAGATTTTTTACCGTATAATCAGTGATGAAAGTTACAAAAAAGTCAATTAATTTTATTCTCATCAACTCCCTAACTAATTACTTTGTTTGTGGAAAAAACAAGACGAAAAGCGCTATATTAGATAAAGAAATAGGATCTTAAAACTGGAAAATATGATTTTAAAACTGAATAAGAGGAGTCCCCCTTATTCAATTTCAAAGGACAGCTTCATCTCTGCTCTGTAAAGAACGGCTTTATCATTTTCTACTTTTACATCAAGTTTTGTAACCTCTGCTCGTCGTATCTTTCTCACAGTTTTTGCCGCTTCAATTACAGCATTTTTCGCAGCATCTGCAAAGTTTTTTTCCGATGTTCCAACAATATCTATTATTTTGTAAGTTGTCATTTAATATATCACCTCTTGAACCAATAAGGTATTGCATTACTTAATTCTTTTTGTAAAACACTGTCTTGCATAATGTGCAATTATTTGGAAATATTTATTAAACCATAATTTTATCCTATGGTGGTTACAAAAATGGACGATGAAACAATATTTATTAAAAAAGGGGATGAAAAAACCAGAATAGAGAGACCTGGAAAATTACATAGACTAATGGTCAAATCAGATAGGATGGAGACTATAATAACTGAACTAGACCCTAATACGAAGTCGAAATGGTTTCAACATAATGGAGAGGAACTGCATCTTATTCTTCAAGGTAAACTGGAATATACAGTTGGTGAAAAATCCTACAGACTGAGCGAGGGTGATATTCTATGGCATCGATCAAATGTGAGACACCGAGCCAAAAATATTGGTAGCGAAAAGACCAAGTATATTACGATAGGAACCCCACCAACATTTATGATAGGTGATCTATAAATACATAATTAACGTATCCAGCGCGTTATTAGTTTGTATTAGAAAACTTAGACTATAGATACATCTGATTCAATATTAACATCAGTTCTGATAGAATTAGTAATCAAACATGCACGTTCAACCTTTTTCATCATCTTCTCAACACGAAAACGATCGTCCTCAGATGAAATGCCAATCCTTACTTTAATTGCAATAGAACTAAATTGAAAAACACCACCACTCATTTCAACAGTACCACTAGCTTTACTGTCATATGACTTTAGGGAGAGATTTTCTTTATTTACATACCACAAAAATGTAGTCATGATACAAATTTCAACTGAAGCGAGAAAAAGATCCTCAGGTGACCAGATCCCAGGATGTCCGCCAAACTCAGGTGGACAAGCAACATTTATATCTGGCTTACCTTCACATCTCAAGACTCCTTTCTTTTCACCAGTCCATTCAAGCTGAGTAGTATAATTATATCTAACAGGTTCTCCTTTCATTCATATCACGTTACCAATCTTACCCTACACTACATATTTTCTTTATTTTATTTTCTAAACAAAACATAAGCGACTCAACCACCGTTTCCAAATTTGTTGAGATCGTCTGTCCAAATGATGTGTCTTCAGGTTGAATTCCAAAAATAAATAATTTACTAGGACATTCCTTCAACTTCTTTGAAAGCTGTATAACTTTTAAAATATCTGACTCATGGGTTGATATATTTATAGGAATTTTTTTGCTATTGACATCTTCTGATTTAAAAAGTTTTGATTCACCAACTTCACCATCAAAATTTACAGCATCAATAACTACTGCAACATCATAACGAGCAAGTATGTGAAGAAGGTTCATTCCACCAGTTCCACCGTTGACAAATTCTACATTTTCTGGCAACTCATTTTTTCTTTCAACAAGTTTTTCTAATAAAACTATTCCTATACCGTCATCCCGCCTTAATGGATTTCCTATACCAATAACTCCTACTTTTTTCATATTAGAATTTTAAATAAATTTCACATCTAGATAATGAGTGGAACATGAAATACATGGATCATATGCTCTTACAAGCATCTCTAGATTCAGTTCAATTTCTTTCTCCGGCTTATCAATGATTTGGGGGACAAGCGCCTCCATATCTTTCTGGATGTTCGCATGATTCTGGTTTGTTGGAATAATACAGTTAGCCTTCACACATTTCCCATTCATATCAAGCGTGTAATCATGAACAAGTATGCCTCTTGGAACCTCAACGATTCCAACGCCACGTCCTGCTTTTGCTATCGCATTAACTGGCCTTTCGTCTTTAATTCCTGAGCTTACCAGATGATCAATCCAACGTATTGAATCTTCAATGTTATGAACAAATTCAACAAGTTGCGCAACATTATTCATAAATGGATTGTAATTAATTGGTTTCAACCCAAACATATTTGCTACTTCCTGTGCAATAGGACGAAGTCGTTTACTGTTCAAGTTAAATCGCGCAAGAGCCCCAACCATATATGAATCCCGATTATGTTTTGCGTGTTTTGCTGTAGACTGAGGGACAACATATTCATCCATAACTGATTTATAATCCTTATAATCAGGATGTTTACCAGTATCAGTAGAGGTAATATCTCCATCATATAAGGCATATTCCTTATCTGAACTTAGTCCAATGTATTCTGTTTCTCTCTTAAAATCAGGAAAGTTACCGGCAACACTATTAACAACGCCTGCAACCTCCTTTGTTGTCTCAATATTATCTTCAAGTTTTTTCTTTAAATCAAGTAACTGTCTCTTTATTGGTATTGCGGAAAACCCGCCGACAACAAGTCTAATCGGATGAACAGTTCTTCCGCAGATGAGATTAGACATTTCATTTGCCAGACGATGCAGTTTTACAATCTTTAAAAGCGTATCATTATGTTTTGTCCCGACGAGTGGAAAGACGCTGCCAACGCCCAACAAGTCAGGAGCTGCTAGGTAACCAACATGAAGGATATGGCTTTGCATGTTCTCAGCATTTATTGCAAGTCGTCTTAGTACTGCAGTTTGCACAGAAATATTGATGCCAAGTGCATCTTCGGTGGCTTTCAATGAGGCAAGAGAATGACCAATGGAACATATCCCACAAATCCTTGAAGTAATAGATCGAAGTTCATCATAATGTCGTCCGCGAAGCATTGCTTCAAAAAATCTGGGAGCCTCAGAAACCTGCCACTGTATCTGCTCGATTTTACCTTTTTTAACATTAAGGACAATGTTTCCATGACCTTCCACGCGAGTCATATGCTCTACATTAATATTAATGTCCTTGTTCATTTACATTCCTCCCGTCCATAGTTATAGAGAGTACACCTGCTTTTCATCTCCTCATAGGTCAAATCATATCTCTTCAGAACATCCATGATACATTCTACCTGAGGTTTTTTGAGAATTCCTCTACACCCCTCACATGCACTGCCGTTTGCTGGACAAATAGCGTTACATCCAGCTCTCGTGATAGGGCCAAGACAAAACTTTCCAAGCTCAAAAAGACATACATTTTCATTCTTTTTACATTCAACACAAACAGGATAGTTTGGAATTTCTGGTTTTTTACCAAGTGCAAGAGAAGCCACTATATGTTTAAACTCATCACGATCAATAGGACAACCATGAATATAATAATCAACAGGGACAACCTCGTTTACTGCTTTTGTTTGAAACGCATCAAAAAACTCGTTACCATCGATATCTGCATCTCTATACACCTCTTTTTTTACTTCTTCAGCAGGCCATTGATTTCTTATCTTGTTTATACCACCAATAGTTGCACAGGCTCCAAGAGCAACCAAAATTTTCGCATGACTTCTAATCTTTCGTAGTCTCTGCACATCAATCGGTCTCATAATTGAACCTTCAATAAATGCAATATCGTAATCATCAGAATGTTCCTTCATAACCTCTCTGAAAGATACAACGTCAACGATGCTGATGAGATCAAGGATTTCTTCTTCAAGATTTGCTATCTGCAGCTGGCAACCCTCACAACTTGCAAAATCAAAAAATGCGACACGCGGCTTCATGCAAACGCCTCCGGAAGATTCCTAATCTGACTATAATTAAACACAGGACCTTCCTTACAGACATAGACTCCATTGATTTGACAATGGCCACATTTTCCAACGCCGCATTTCATACGACGTTCAAGAGAAACTAAGATGTTTTCGTCTGGGAAACCTAATGTTTTTAGACATTGAATAACAAACTTATACATAATCGGTGGACCAATAACAACTGCTATCGTATTTTTTGAATCAGCTGTATCAAGCTTAATTTTTGGAAATAATGTAGTAATGAGTCCTACTTCACCCACCCAACACTCGCCATCGTCACATTGATCAACAGTCATCTTACAGATGAGATTATCCACTTTTTCCCATTTTTTAACTTCATCGGTGAAAAGAACCTCACAGGGTCTTTTGCACCCATATAGTATTGTAATATCCTTGAATTTCTTTCGATTGTTTTTGTCAACAACATAGTCAATGAGTGATCGCATCGGAACCATTCCTATACCACCAGAGATGAAAAGGAGGTTTTTCTTTTCAAGTGACTCAACATCAAAACCATTACCGAAAGGACCACGTATCCCAAGTTTATCACCAATTTTCATTGTAAAAAGCTTTGATGTGACGTTTCCAACCTTTCGAACAACAATATCAAAAGAAGAAGAATTACTCGGCGCTGAGGACACAGAAATAGGTGCTTCTCCAATGCCAAATATTGAAACTTCGACAAACTGTCCTGGTTTATGATTGAGAGGATTTTTATCATCAAGTTCGATTTCAAAGAGTGTTTCCATTTCCGTTAGTTTCTTCATCCGTTTGATTGTTGCTTCTCCTGGAATGTGTATGGTACCTTTTTCAGAGGTTGTTGTTTTTTGTTTAATGAAGAATCTGTCAGTATCCTCTGCTGTTTCAAACTGTGAAAGCTCGTTCATGACATCACAGGGATCTGCAATATCAGGTAGACATGCAGTACCACATCGTCCACAGCCAACACAGGCAACAAAACCATATCTCTCTGGAAGATAGTTGCCTTTTCTAAAAAATCGATGTCGATATCGATCTCTCATATCCTCACGAAAGACCTCCCCACTGCCAATCTTGGTGAAATCTCGAAGTAAACAACCATCCCAGGTACGAATTCTTTTCCCATCCTTCAGATTTAATGAAACCTCATCCTTAACATCATAACAAAAACATGTCGGGCACACCATCGTACACGAGCTGCACCCCAAACATTTATCGGACCGTTCTTCCCATAGTGCATGATCATAATTTGCAACAAGAAACGATGACCAATCTTTTTTTTCTATCTTAACTTTTCGTTTATATTTAGAAAAAAGAATATCATGAACCTCCTGAACCTTTTTTATATCTTCATCAGTCGCGTTTTTGGTTGCCACGTGTTTTTGAAGTAATTGTCTTCCTTTTTCAGAACCAATGGTGATTGCATATATATTTCCAAGATTGGTCAGTAATAAATCAAACCCAGAATCAGTGACATGGGTGTTCATGCTTGCAGCAAATGATCTCTCTGATACTTTCTGGATATCGACACCAATAATGATCGTGTTGTCTCTTCTTCTCTTGTAAAAATCATCTCTCTGAGAATCAAGATACAACTTGTCCATCTGTTCCAACGCTATGATATCATACGGATGCATACCAATAATGATCCTGGGTTTATCGTCCTCATTTTCTTTGACATCAAAAGGTTTCTCAAGATTAAAATCCATTAGTTTTTCAAACTGTGGAAGAAAATATTTTTTTGGAGGAAGAATTGTAACATCATAATTCAGACAAAGTTCACTAGCGTTTTCAAGAATATCAAAAACAAATTTTTTCCCTCTTGTTTTTACGCCGACTATTTCATATGTTTCGTCTTGGATGAGATTGTTTACAACCGAGTCGAAATCTTTTTTTGCAATTATTTTTACATTCTTTAATTCAGTCATATTTTATCACCAAATGAAGTATCCAACATCAACAGTCAACCTGTTTCCACAGACCTGTATCTAGTAGATATATACATAGCTTTCTTTGTTTTTTAACAGAGTTTTCATATATAAACCAGTAGTGATAGTTGTAACAGCATTTCTAATGCTTGTTTTTAGTGGTTGTGTTCAACAAAACAAGGGAGATAATAAAAGAATAACTATTCCAACTATCACAAGTCGTTTATCCACTCCCATCTCACCATCTATTGAATCATTATCTCTTTATAAAACTAATAGGCGAAAATAAATTGTATACTATCTCAAAAAATTCAACATTGTTTTTTTTGACAACGTTATACAGCCAAAGAAGCGTTATCTGTTTGATGGATGTGAAATAGAGGGGCAAACCCTCCCATAACCCCCTTCCGCCTTCGCATCCTCGGCAATCCCTTGCATTTCATGCTTTCTTTTTCTCAGCATCCTCAATTTCTTTTTTAACCCATGGTTCAACTTTATCTCCATGATAAAGAGTCTTCAATTGACATTGACATCATCAAGGTATCACTTTATTTTTCAAATCCTATATGATTTTTTCCAATGGATGATATCTTGCGGTCCACATCTTATCCTTAATGTCTTCGATGGTAAACTCGGTGGCATCTTGCTCTTGTGCAATTTGATGGTTTGTCATAGAGGCGATGTGTGCACTGATCTCTCGTATTTGTGTAAATGCAGGATAGACGATTCCTCTGGAAATGAGATTATCTGATGTAAAATCTGATAAGCAGTAGGCTGCCTCGGTAAACACTGAATCACTGATGTAATCTGCTCTGCTGATGATCGCACCAAATCCAACACCTGGGAAAATAAAGAAATTATTTCCCTGACCAATTGCAATGGCTTTACCATCATATTGGAATGATTCAAACGGCGAACCAGTAGCAACAATTGCTTTTCCATTAGTGGTCTTGTATATCTCTTGAGGTGTCGCCTCAGCGTTTGATGTTGGATTTGAAAGGGGAAATATGATCGGAAACTCTGTATTTTCGCCCATCGCTTTTAGTATATCTCTAGTAAAATGGCCATGACATCCTGATGTTCCGATAAGCACCGTTGGTCTGAAGTTTTTGATTACTTCCAAAAGGACAATATTAGAGAGATCATCTACATCCCAGGATTTGTAGACATTTTTTCCCTTAGAAAAAGATTTTTTGTAATCTTCAACTGTCCTTCGATCAGTTACCAAACCCCTGCTGTCCAGTACAGCAATGCGGCCAAGGGCTTGTTCTCTTGCAAGATTACACTTCAACTCTAAAGAAGCTGCTATCTGTCTCGCAATACCAATACCGCCAGCACCAGAACCATATATTACAAACCGCTGATCTTTTAATTCCCCTCTAAAGCGTCTCAATGCATTAAGTATACCTGCAAGAGCAACTGAACCAGTTCCCTGTATGTCATCATTGAAACTTAGTACCTTGTGCCTATATCTATCAAGAATAGTAAATGCATTCTGCCTGCTGAAATCCTCCCATTGTATAAGAATACCAGGAAATCTTGCTTGTACACCACTTATAAATTTATCGATGAACTCATCGTATCCATTGCCTTTCAGACGTCCAGATTTATAACCTAAATAATACGGATCTTTTAAATCGCGAGGGTTATCAGTTCCAACATCCAAGGTCAAGGGCAGTGTTTCCCATGGTCGTATACCTGTTCCCAATGTATATAAAGCAAGTTTCCCAATGGGTATGTCAATACCGCCGACACCCTGATCACCTATACCTAGTATACCTTGGTTATCTGTTACAACTGCAATAGATGGATGCTTAAAACGGAAACGGTCAAACACTGACTCCACATTATCAATATTAAAAGGAGAAAGAAAAATACCCCTAAAACGTGCAGAATCCCTCGAATACCTCATTACCGCATCACCAACTGTAGGCGTATAGATTATTGGGATAACCGCAGTTATATATCTATGCGAAAATGCATAAAAGAGGATCTCGTTTCTATCTTGAAGATCTCTAAGAAAATTATATCGAGCAATATCAATTTCTTTTTTTAAAAAATTTAACTTTTTTTTATCCAACGCATTACAAGATGTACATATAGCAAGTGGCTGCCCAAGTCTTATGTAACGTTGATGTATCTTTTCTAGCTGTTGCTCAATTGAAAGAATACGTGGGGGAAGAAGCCCGTTAAGACCAAAGCGGTCACGTTCCTCTTTAGTAAAAGCAGTACCCTTGTTTAAAAGAGGAGCACGGATGACGTCATTTCCCTCTGCATCTGTTGTAAATACAATATTGCCATTTGTATCCTCTATAACATCAAAGCGAATTCCCATAGATTTATATCACCTCTAAATCAAAAGCGATAATATAGCATAAGAATTTTAATTTATGGCTAACTTTTGGTGGTAAAGTATCAATGAGTGGACAAAGAACGTGACAACAACAGTAACTGGAGAATACCTATTCGATTACTATTTCTGGCTCAATATGAACATCAGTAGTAATAGAGTCAGTAATCAAACATGCACGCTCTACTTTTTTTAATAATTTCTCAACACGTATGCGATCATCCTCTGAAGAAGCACAGACTTGTATCTTCACCGTAATAGAGCTAAATTGAAATACACCACCAATAAACTCTGCTGTACCACTCGCCATACTCCCATATGATTTTAATGTGATGTTTTCCTTATTTGTAAACCATGACAGCGTGGTCATCGTACAAATTTTGACAGAGGCGAGAAAGATGTCCTCAGGTGACCAAATATTAGGATGGCCTCCAAACTCGGGTGGACAAGCAACCATAACATCCGGCTTACCTTCACACCTCAATACTCCTTTTTTTCACCAGTCCATCCAAGTTGAGTAGTATAGCTATATCTAACAGGTTTTCCTTTTATATATACTTCACTTCTAACAGTATAAACTTGTTAAGAAAAAAGTTTTTGTTTTATTTCAATGCGGTATCATATTTCGAACCGTTTCCACTTGAAATTTCCTGGAAAGATTTAAGTTACACACAAAGATTACGCCTACCAATAAAAGACAGAAAAAGAAGGGAAAACTTATGGAAAAAACAGATGTGCTAATAATTGGTGGTAGTGCTTCAGGTATTGTTGCTGCAGTAACTGGTAGGTCAAATTATCCAGATAAAGAGTTTATGATTGTCCGTAAAGAGAAACAGGTGATTGTCCCTTGTGGAATTCCTTACATTTTTGGATCGTTGGGAAGTAGCGAGAAGAATCTCATACCGGATGCTGTGTTAGATAAAGCAGGTGTAAAACTCAAGATTGACAAGGCGGTTTCTATAGATCAAGAGAAAAAGACATGCAAGACATCTGATGGAACACAAATCAGTTTTGATAAACTCGTATTTGCAACAGGTTCTGATACCAAAGTTCCCAAATGGCTTAAAGTAACAGATAAAGAAAACGTTTTTACGGTACCAAAAGACAAGGAATATCTTGACAGCGCATTAGCTAAACTTAAGGACTGTAAAAAGATTGTTACTATAGGAGGAGGTTTCATTGGTGTTGAAGTATCAGATGAGTTAAATAAGTGTGGTAAAGATGTAACCATAGTTGAGATATTACCTCATGTATTGGCTCTTGCTTTTGACGAAGAGATAGCTGTTAAGGCTGAGGAGACTCTTAAATCACGTGGTGTAAAAATAAAAACTGGTGCTGGAGTAAAGGAGATAATAGGAGATAAAAAGGCCACTGGAGTTCTACTAGACAACGGAGAAAGCCTCGATGCAGATGCAGTAATTTTATCAATGGGATACAGCCCCAATACAAGTCTTGCTGAAAAAGCAGGGGTGAAACTCAACGAGAAAGGTTTCATCAGAGTGGATGAATACATGAGAACAGATAACCCAGATATATTTGCCGTTGGGGATTGTGCCGAAAAGAAAGATTTTTTCACTAGGAAAACAAGTGGTATTATGCTTGCTTCTACTGCTTGTGCTGAGGCAAGAATTGCAGGTATGAGTCTCTACAAACTTTCAGCCGTAAAAACATTTGGTGGCACTATTGCAATATTCTCAACAGCACTTGGAAATACTGGTTTTGGAGTGGCAGGATTGACAGAAGATATGGCACGTAAGGAAGGATTTGATATCGTTACCGGCTCTTTTGAAGGAATTAGCAAGCACCCAGGAACACTACCAGATACAAATAAACAAATGATAAAATTAATTGCTGCAAAAGATTCAGGCATACTGTTAGGGGGAGGAGTTATTGGAGGACCAAGTACTGGAGAATTAATAAATATTCTTGGACTGGTCATTCAAAATAAAATGACGATAAATTCTCTTTTGACTGCTCAGATTGGAACCCATCCATTGCTAACTGCACCTCCAACTGCATACCCCCTCATAAAGGCTGCTGAAGTGGTATCAAAAAAGCTAGGCGGCAGAGAGTAACATAACATATCTTCCCTTGCTGATCACACATGAAAAGATAATAATCCAGTATTATCTTGAACGATATTCAACCCTAGCGATACAAGAAAAGCATGTAGCATATGGATTAAAATATCTATGTGTACTACAAAAATATTTCATTTTTAACAGAGTTCTCACCAGATTTCTTGATTTTTTCTGTGAACTCTGTAGCCACTTTTGCATATTTTGTTCCTTCAGATGCGGAAATCCATGAGAGCAACAATCGATCTGATTCTAACCCTAACTCTTCAAATACTTTTTTCAACATTGCAAATCTTCTACGGGTATAGTAGTTGCCTTTTTCATAATGACAATCTCCTGGATGACAACCAGCTATAAGAACACCATCTGCACCTCCTAGGTAGGCTTTTATGATAAAAAGCGGGTCTACTCTACTAGAACACATAACCCTAATAGGTAATATAGAAGGCGGATACTTGAGTCTACTAGTCCCTGCAAGATCTGCTCCAGCATAAGAACACCAATTACAAAGAAATGCGAGTATCTTTGGCATAAACTCTTCTTCTTTTTTCATGTTATTCTCCATTAATCCTCAACTTCAGCTAACTCTTCTTTTTCAAATGTAACAAGAGGAATTTCTTCTTCTACATTTTTTCCTGGAACATAATCAAACACTTTTTGAACAGATTCCCCTACTTTTTTAAATATCATTGAAACTGGTATGTCAACTGGGCATACATCCTCACATGCACCGCATCCAACACAGGAGATGCTGATATGGCTAAGCCTGCCAAGTTGATAGTATACTGTACCAGGTGGGACTCTAAGCCCCCCTCTTTTATTAAGCTCCGATTCATAGTTAGATGGTTTGTATTCAGAATCAGGGGATTCAAATTCACATAATTTACAATAACAAATAGGACAAACTCTCATACATCCATGACAACCTATACATTTCCCAAAGATATCTATTAACCCATCCATACCATTCATTTTTGTTTCAAGTTCATCAAAAAGTTTTTTCTTTTCTGCCTCTCTTTTACTATGGAACTTATCAAGTTTGCCTTTATCAAATTCTTTATCTAAAAACTCTCCGCCCATATCTTTAGCGAGTTCCTCACCTTTTTTAGTATTAAGAAACATCATACATTTTTTATCAATATCACTTTTGCCTATTAGATCAACAGCGATATCTGCAGTATATGGCTTAAATTCCTCACATGATTTACACACCGGTCTTAAATCAGTAAGAATCTCACCTTTTTTCACTGCATCCCAATATTTAGAAAGATTCTTCTCCACGGTTCCATCTACAGCCATTTCCAGAGGATAGACGCCACCACATGTTGAACTTATAATAAACAGATTCTCAAGGCTTCCCTGTTCACGTTTCACAAGTTCTATAAATGCTCTAAGCTCACATGGTTTTACAACAGCAACAACTGGTTCAGTGGTCGCCCCTTTCAATGTAAAACGTGACAATAACTTACCAGCATTAACAGACATTAAAGGATAAAAAGGTACAGCATCCTTTAACTCACTTGATTTGCTAATAAGCGAATAAGCCACAGCATTATCCTTGTTTATCTTTTTAAGAGTAAAAACTCCTTTAACCTTACCACTCTCTAAAAGAAACTTTAGAAACTCAATGATTCCTTGTTCAACGTTTTTATTTATCATCAAGGCTTTAGTCATTTGAATCCTCCACCTCATGAAGTTCTTATTCTTTGTAAGCAATAAGTGGGAGGGATTCATTAGGATCTCTACCAGAAACATAATCAAATGAACCCTGGGTTTCATCAGCTATCATGCTAAATATCTGAGCAACAGGAATAGACATAGGACAGGCGTCTTCACATGCCCCACAAGACACACAAGAAAGACTCATATGCATCATTCTTCCCATTTGGAAAAGAGTAGTATCAGGTAGAAAACGAATGCTTCCTTTACTTTCAGCCCTCTGAAGATAATCCTCAGATGGATGTTTCACTTTATCTGAGTCAAAATAACATAGACGACAGTAACATATAGGACAAACACTCATACAGTTATGACAATTTATACATTGACTAAATGTATCTAGAAGGTTGTCAAGACCACCTATTTCAGATTTTAAATCTTTAAGAGCGTTCTTTCTTTTCTTCTGTTTTTCTTCTGAAAGAGTCTTGACCTTAGCCTGCCAACTATCAATGCTGTCTTTCAAAGCTATATCAAGTTCATCCATCACGTCGTTTCCTTTTTGACTATTTGAAATAATAAAAAAAGTATCTTTTTTCGCACCAAGAGTCCCTATATGAAGATCCCCCGCAACCATACTTGCTTTATCACATATCTGGCACACAGGCCTCATTGGTTTGTCATCCCATTTCTCAGCAGCATCATCAAATAGTTTCATGCCTTTTTTAGGATCACCAATGAAATCAGACATGGACAGAACACCTGGACAGTCAATACTTATAAGTATCATATTCTCCAGATTTATTTGACTAAGTTTTGATAGCTCAATTGCCGCTCGTGTTTCACAAGATCGCATAACAGCAGCTATCTTCATGTTTCCCTTACCAAGACGGGTTACGCTAGAAACTGCATGAGCTCCTTGGACAGACATAACTGGTGAAAGAGGAACTGCATCTTTGAGAAGTGACTTATCCTTAATCAACACATATACAAATGAGTCACCTGCTGGAACTCTCATAGGAATTAGAACAGCATCAAAAACTCCTTTATCCATTGCTTTTTCCAAAATACCAATGATCGCTTCTTTTGTGTTTGGTTTTGCTGAGATAACGGCACCTTTACTATTGAGGCTAGTTTCACTCATTGTACTGCCTCCACAAGTTCTTGATAAAGCTGATTAAATGTAAAATGTTTAATACTTGCTGCACCAGATGGACAAGCTGCAACACAATTCCCGCATCCTCTACATATCACCTCATTTACTACAGATATCTTCTTTGCTTCATCAAAAGTAATAGCACCGTATGAACAGACAGAAAGACAGAGCTTGCATCCTATGCAAAGAGATTCAGATATATGAGAGGTTTTCACCTCAGGCTCTATTTTTCTACCTGGAACAAGAGATGAAAGTATTTTTCCAGAAGCAGCTTCGGCTTGAATTATTGTACTAGGGATATCTTTTGGGCCCTGAGCACATCCAGTAATATATACTCCCTCTGTAGATGTAGATACTGGACCTAACTTTTCATGTTCCTCAGCAAAAAAGCCTCCATCGCCCTGAGAAATATTAGTGATTTCAGCAAGCTGGGGTGCATCAGGTGTTGGTTCGACAGCTGGTGCAAGAATCACCATATCAACAGAGATACTGTTTTTACTACCATTTTCATCTTTGTATTGGATACCTAATTTATCCCCTTTTTTTGTAACCTCAACATCCGAGGATCTAACAAAACCAACATTTTTTCCTTTTGTCTGTTCATAAAATTTCTGATGAGATTTACCAGGAATACATAGATCAGAGTAAAAATTAGAAACATTAACATCAGGTATTTTATCCATGAGATATCTAACAAACTTAAGGGAATACATGCAACATATCTCTGAACAATAACCTTTTTCATCTCTGCCAACACAGTGAATTATAGCCGCGGATTTAGGAGATTCACCATTTTTAAGAGATATCTTACCGGAGATATTCATTTTTTCAAATTCCAATGAAGTGAGAACATTATCGAATTTTTTGTATCCATACTGAGGAGTTTTTTCAGGGTCAAAAAGTGTAGAACCAGTAGCCAATACTACTGCACCGACGTTGAATTCAACCGTTTCATCTTCTTCGGTTACATTTTTTACCTTAACTTCGAAGTTGCCAAAGAAACCAAGGACTTCTTCAACCCCACTATCAGTAAAAACTTTGATGTTTTTATTCTTGTCTACATCCTGAATTTTTTGTTTTATACTATCTGAACCTGGTTTCATACTTGGATAAGTCTTCTCAAAATTTGTTATTAACCCGCCTAATGAAGGGGCTTTTTCAACAAGATAGACTTTTCTATCAGGACTAGTCAGCTGTAAACTCGCTTCAATACCTGCAATGCCTCCACCAATAACCAACACGTCAGGGTTACTCTCTATCTCTTTTTTCTCCAGCGAAGCATGATAACGAACTCTTCTAACAGCTGCCTTTGTTAACCGTATAGCCTTTTTTGTAGCCTCATCTTTATCGTCTGTAATCCAAGCACACTGCTCCCGTATATTAGCTAGTTGAAAAAGATAAGGATTAATACCAGCATTTTCACATACTTCCATAAAGGTTTTTTCATGATCCTTTGGCGAACATGCTGAGATTACCAAATGCGTTAAACCCTGCTTTTTAATCTGTTCTTCAAGGAATTTTTTACCATCTGCTGAACAGAGAAGTTTGTATTTTTCAGCAACTGCAACACCATCAATGGATGAAACCGCATCGATTACTTTATCTATATCAACCTTTTCTGCTATGTTTGGACCACATTCGCATATATAAACGCCAATTTTTCTTTCCATTTAACCCGTCCTTCTATTTAGACAATGATAGTGCTTTTCCTACTGATGCACTTGCCTGTGATACTGAGTCCTGAATGTTTTTTGCACCCTGCGAACATCCTGCTATGAAAACCCCCGGTTTTGATGTAACAACAGAGGAAATATCTGGGTTTTCCTCCTTGAAAAATCCATATTCATCGACAGATATCCCAAGAATCTTAGCGAGTTTAGAAGCATCATCTCGTGGTTCGATAGCTGGTGCAAGAATTACCATATCAACTGGGAGATTGCTTTTTTTACCGTTTCCATTGTTATATTTAACGGCAATTTCTTTTCCCTGTTTTGCAACCTCAATCTTGGTAGCACGAATCATATCAACTTCTGTCTCTTTCATCTTTTCATAGAATTTCTGATGTGATTTACCAGGAATACAAAGATCTGTGTAGAATTCTGATATCTTGATTTCAGGTATTTTTGATTTTAAATAATGATTAAACTTGAGTGAATACATACAGCACACTGACGAACAGTACCCCTTTTCATCCCGACCGACACAATGGATGATAGCTGCCGATTTTGGTGCATCGCCGCTTTTTAGAACGATATTTCCTTCAGTAGGCCCGTTAGATGCATACAATCTTTCAAATTCAATAGCAGTATAAACATCATCTACCTTCCCATAACCATATTGAGGAGCCTTTTTAGAATCAAATATGTTGAAACCGGTAGCTGCAATAATAGCTCCGACTTTTAGCTCAAGTTGCTCGTCCTTCTGGTTAAAATCAATGGCTTCAAACATACAAGCCTCTTGACAAGCCTTACAATCCTTATCTTTGCCGTTGAAACGAAGGCAATGATCAGTATCAATCATGGGAACGTTTGGAAGTGCACCAGCACATGGAACATATATTGCCTTTCTTTCGCTAAGCCCTTCCTCAAACTCATTTTTTAAACTGACTGGACATGGTTCAAAACAAGCGTTACATCCTATGCAGTTCTGCATGTCTACATATCTTGCTTTCTTATGAATTTTAACAGTAAACTTTCCGAAGGACCCTTTGACTTCCTCAACTTCTGCAAGCGTTAGCAAATTGATATTTTTGTCCTGCAATAGTTCTTGTTGTCTTGGAGCTATCATACATGTTGAACATTCCATGTTAGAAAATACCTCCTCAAACTTAATTGCAGTACCACCAGTATAAGATGTCTTTTCAATGAGATGCACCTTTCTATCTGCCTTAGAAAGCATTAGACTTGCTTCAATTCCGGCAATACCCGCCCCAATAATCAATACATCAGTATGCTGGTCTTTCTCGTTCATAATTTCATCTTCACTTCACAATGACGTTTTTTTTCTCATGGGGTTTGCCCCCATTTTTTTTATTTTCTCGTTAAATTCATTTACAACATCTGCAAATCTTTGACCTTCAGATGCAGAAATCCATGAAAGTCTAAGGCGATCTGACTCTAAGCCAAGTCCTTCAACAACCTTTTTTAAAACTGCAAATCTTCTGCGAGCATAGTAATTCCCCTCATCATAATGACAATCTCCCGGGTGACAACCAGCTACAAGAACGCCATCTGCACCACGGAGAAATGCTGTTTCAACAAGAACTGGATCTACCCTACTAGAACACATTACGCGAATAGGTATAAGGGAAGAGGGAACTTTCAATTTACTAGTCCCAGCCAAATCTGCTCCTGCATAAGAACACCAATTACAAAGGAAACCTACTATCCTTGGTTCGAATTTTTCTGCCATTTCCTGTCCCCACAAGCAAAAATATTTTTGCTTTTCTAAATTATTTTGATTGTTTTTCTTCTATTCAATAGATGATATTAAAATTGTATTTGTGCCTTGAACTTCCCGCCGCCTTCATCTGCACAGACTAGAAGCGTCTTATTTGTTCTTGTACACCAGGCCTTAATGTCATCTGGAAAAGAGTGACAATCAGCCAATACTTCAAGCATATCACCTGGTTGAATTCCTTTTGACATAGCCGCTACTTTAAGTATCGGTTGCGGGCATTTCAACCCCAATGTATCAAGTGTATGTGTCGTCATATTTTTTTACCTCCTTTTAAAATGAAAATGTTACCTGAGCATCGCTTATTTCTGCCATAAACGATGTTGCTCCAACAATTTCAACACTTTCTCTAAAATCCTCTTTTTTCATATCCTTAGCTTCCAATGCCAGTTCACAGAGAAGTAGTCTGGCACCAAGATCCTCAACCCCTTCAACAAGATCTGCCATATCAGGCATACCTTTGCCTTTGATTTTTTCAAGTTCTCCTTTTCTTAATGCTGGTGCAGCACCCGGAGTAAAAAACAAAATAAGATCGTCTCCAGAAGCTATTGCACTAGAACCCAAGATAAATGCTGGATAAAGATTCTTAGGTTCTGCTCCATTACATGTTATTGCCACTTTACTCATAATATAACCTGGTGAGGCAATACCGAATAGCGTATATAATCATTGTGGTTTTTCTACTCCTTTAAAATAGAAATTATTTGAGCGTAATTTCAATCCAAAATGACTATAAAATCAATTATATGAGATATCCCCAAAAGAAGTATCATCAATCCTAAACTCATTGCTATACCAATTGGCCATTGCACATGTAAAGGAAGAACCTGTCCAGAAAACTCAACATAGAACCATACAGGTATAATAAAAATGATATACATTATGACCCAATATCTAAGGGGTTTCCTACCAACATATTCTAATTTTCCTAAATAGTTTATACTACGTACTATCCTCTCCGTCACTACAAAAACAAGAGTGGAAAATAAAATAGAGAGCATTATAAATGAAGGTGACGCCGTCATTTTATTTATAGGGATAAAACCCCAGAATATAACAAAGAAAACAAATATCGATAATATTGTTATTTTGTTACTTTCACACCAAAGTCCTCTGGAAATAATTCCTTTACCGATTATCAAACCAGTAAGCATAACTGGGAGGTAATAGAGCGCGGCAGGATAACCACCAAGATAATGACCTATGAAAATGCTTTCCAATCCAAATTGTGTTAAGATTATGTAAGAAATATTAATAAGAAAAATGATGCCGAGAATAGCTTTCCAATCCAATTTAGAAAACGCAACACAGACAATAAACAGGAGAACGCTCAGCATTACCTCATCCATTTCTAAGAACCCATAGGCAGAAAAAAGAGATAATGAAATGCCTACAAATATCAGTTTACCAAACCTTTTGATCACATTTTGCAAGAACATATTCTGCTTTTCTTTTTCCATCTTACGAAGAAAATACGCAAGCGATAAACCACTTGCGAAAAGAAACATAGGGAGGACAAAATCTCCCAGATGGAGAGAACCCCAGACATTATGACGCAATGGTTCGGGAAGGTCGCTGCTAAGCCTGAGTGTTGCTGTAAAGAAGATCATTCCAATGATCGCAAGACCTCTGAACGCGTCTATGGCATGATCTCTACCCATTTTGTATCAACCTTATGTCGATTATAGTCTCGTATGAACCTTCAGGTTTAGCAAATGATTATCTAGGAAACACTGTGTACAGATCACGGCATTGAACCTGGTTCCGCACCAGCAACATATGGATAGTTTTGAGCAGCTGTTGTCTGATCATAGCACGTATTAACAGTGACTGTACTGTTAGTGGCCCAAGAGCACATACCCCATTTAAGGGCTGTGGCATTATAACCAATTGCATTAAGCAGTGCTGTTGCTTGACTGGCACTATGTCCGGTGTAACAAACAACTACGATCTGGTTGTCATATGGTAATTTCGACAGGTTCTCCTCTGTAAATAAGCTTGTAAAGCCTATATTCACAGCTCCAGGAATATGACCTAATTCATAGTGTTCAGCTTTTCGTATGCTGAGGATAAATGGATCGTTTGTTGTATCGTTATCATTGAGACGATCGTATAATGATTCTG
This sequence comes from uncultured Thermoplasmatales archaeon, assembly GCA_964640555.1. GTDB lineage: Archaea > Thermoplasmatota > E2 > DHVEG-1 > DHVEG-1 > JAUWWG01. Next base: position 23,329 of record CAZXHI010000016.1, read on the forward strand.
CTGTTATGGCTACAGGTTTACCTTGATTCAAGGAATCATGTATTTTTACGCGAAAATCTTCATCCCAAATGCCGGTAGAAAACGAATAGTCATGACTGTCTGTTGTTTTATTGTAACATTTACCAGCGGTGACATTGGCATCTGTAGTCCATGAGCACATACCAAACTTGAGAGCAGTAGCATTATACCCATTGAGATTAAGCAACGCTGTTGCTTGGCTAGCGGTATGTCCTGTGTAGCAAACGACTACTATCTGTTGATTTTTATCTGCTGGAAGTTTTTGAAGATTTTCTTGTGTAAATAAACTTGTAATGCCTATATTCACAGTTCCAGGAATATGTCCTAATTCATAATGCTCGGCTTTTCGCACACTCAAGATGAAAGGATCGTTAGATGAATCTCCATCATATAGGTTATCATACAGATCTTCAGATGTCATAGTAGCTGGCTTACCCTCATTAAGAGATAAATACGTAGCTTCACTTAGAGCATCTGAAGCATAGATAGATGAGTCACTTATATCGCTGCTTGTATCTTGTGGGGGTTCTGTATCCCCTCCACATCCAAGTGGTTTTGGAGTTACTGTTTTCGCAGGAACAGTATGTACAGCGGCTCTTGGAGCAAACATATTTATAGTTGCTACAATCCCAATGCTTCCGGGATCAGTACCACTGGAAACAGGATAGTCATGAGCAGCAGTTGTTTCATCATAGCACGTATTAACAGTAACTTTACTGTTATTGGTCCAAGAGCACATACCTGAAGTAAGGCAAACAGCATCATAACCATTGACATTAAGTAAAGCTGTTGCTTGGCTAGCGGTATGTCCTGTGTAACAATATACCACAATCTGTCGATCTGTAGGTAGCTTTGCTAGATTCTTTTCAGTAAACAATGTACTCAAAGGAATGTTTACTGCTCCAGGAATATGACCTAAAGCATAATGTTCAGTTTTTCGTATGCTGAGGATAAACGGATCATTGGTTGTATCGTTATCATTGATTAATTCATGTAAGGTTTCTGCTTTCATGTTTGTTGCTATCCCCCCAGTTGTGTATTCCCTTGTTGCACTGAGAGTTTCAGA
>CAZXHI010000017.1:0-3032 GCA_964640555.1 uncultured Thermoplasmatales archaeon
CAACAATTCAAAAATAAGGAAAAAAATGGTAAAAACCAAGGGCCAAACATGGAAAAAACAACATAATACATGGATTTTGCGTGAAATCACGCAAAAAGCAGTATAAGGAAAATGAAACTTGGTTATTCAAAGCCCTCTATATTCTATTGAGTGAGTCTGATATAAGCAAGTCGTTTATGCTAAGGAATGACACAGAGCCATATGAAATAATTAAAATTAGGGGGAGTCCTGATGTTTTTATTTTCTCATTTGTGTTAGATAATCCGTAGATCTCATGATTTTTATTGTTTCATGTTTGTAATCTAATATGTCTTTATCTCCTGTGATGATGAATTCACATTTCGAAGCTTCGGCACATGCAATTACATGTGCGTCGTATTGATCTCTTATGTCATCAAATTTTTTGATTTTCTTTTCGTAAATTTTTTTGTTAATAATCTCTGTATTAGATATCTCCATGAATTTCTCAAACATCTCCAGATATTCTGGAAATTTTTTCATGAAAACTCTAGTGGCTTCTTCCAATATGTGTTCTGAAATGTATATTTTTTCTCCTTCGCTTGTACATTGAATTATCAATTCCAGTTCTTTTTTATCAAATACTATTGCAGAAATGAGGATATTTGTATCTATAAATATTTTATTCATTAAGCCCAAATCTCCTTACGAGATTCGAGAATGACTCTTTCGATTTCTTTTTTTGTAATTCCTTTCTCTTTTACACCTTTTTGAATTATATCGCTTAGTTCTTTTAGTTTTAATCCAACTTTTTTCATGATGATATAATCTCCGATTATATCTACAGCAATATATGTGTCTTTACTAATATGTAGTTTCTTTCTTATGCCAGCAGGTAATGTTACCTGACCCTTACTTGTTACTTTTATTACTTCAGCCATACAGCACCATATTAATGTAAGAATTCCTTACTATTTATAACTTACGTTCTTTTTCTGCATAAAGTCGGAGATAAAAGGTTTAACCAACCCTATTGCCCCATACATTTTCTAACAATTGAAAGAACAAATGAATTTTAAAAAAGAAAAATATCATGTATAACGTTAAACATTTGAAAAATATATTTTTCCTCTTATTTATGATGTTTTTAACAGCAGCGGTGTTAGGATAAAGAGAGAAAGTCCTGTTAGGAGCAACACCTGCCCTTGGATGGATTCAGTGGATAGCAACAAGCGATCACCAAACACCAATGTAATACCATAAAATAACACAAGTAGTAGGAGGGCAGATCCAAAGGATATTAGCACAGGTTTTTTTCTTTTTAATAATACCCGGTATGCTAGCTCAGTGTTTTGATCTTGGAGGATTTGACTTACTAATATAATGCTTGGAAGCAACAGGGAGGACATGAAAATGAGGACTAGGATGATATCATCCATTGAAGACACCATAACTTGAGGGAGCGCAAGCAGATACAAGAGAAATATTCCAAGGATCCCGATGGTTTTGTTTTTGAAATGTATTGCCGTGGAGATTATCAACAATGGGGTGAGGACACAAAGGATAGCAATAGGAGTATTCGGAGCCATTACAAGTAAGATAATAGCTAGATAGCTGGGGATAATGTGCTGTTTGATATTTATCCGATTCATATTTGTTTCCTCCTTATGACCTCCATAATTTTTCTCCCCTCCATTCTCGGCGAAAGTTCAATAATTTCAATTTGTTTTTTCTGTAATTTGTGTATTAATTTTTCTCGCGACATCTGAAAAGTGTACAGTTTTTCCAGTGTATCTGTGTTGAGCTGTGTTGTATCTAGATGATAGTATGGGGTGAACAATGTTAGAAGCCATATCTTATAGTGTTGTGCATGCGCAAGTGTAACTGCAGCATACAATGCATCCCTGTTTGTTTCAAGATCTGTTATAATAATAAGATGTTTGCTTTTTGATCCATGAAAAAGGATTTTTGTCGCCTCATAGATACCTGTTGCCTGTATCCGGTGTTTTATTTTTCTTTTTCCACCCGCTAGAAATGGGTGTATTGTTGATAGGAATCTTTGGTGTTCCTCTGGTTCTTGGGTTGTAAACTCATCGATGGTGTTCGGTTTTGGTGTTGCATATGTATGTGTTTTTATGATGGAGGGAAGATACGATAACTCTTTGAAGATTTGTTGATAATTCCATGATGGTGAGATATTAGTTAGTATTTTGAATTCATCATATGCAATCAAGCCCACTTGATGGTGCATTGATTGTAGGATATTTGTCAGGTGGATACCTACAACCATTGCATGCTCAATTTTTGCATGTTTTCCAGTGGTTCGTCGCATATTCCGCGAGCAATCAAGAAGGATTACCGTTTCAAGAGTCTCTTTTTTTTGAAAGGTTTTTGTGAATAGTGTTTGCAGTCGAGAGGATGCTTTCCAGTCTATATCGCGAAGGAGATCACCGGGTAGATACTCTCGTATACCTTCCATTTCACGGGTGATTTCAGTACCAATAAGTGAAGGAAGAGCAAGGGTATCATGTTCTGTTTTGGATGCGCGTTTTGCTTTTTTGATCTCATTTGGATCACTATGCACCATAACATCTGTTTGCACTTTTTTTGAGAACGCGCTTGTGAATAGCTGCAATCGATCAGAAACAACACCATTTACTGTTGTGAAGTGATGAGTTCCCCTACTTGAAAATTGCATTTGATATTCTAGGTTGATGGTTTCTGAAGGTGTAACATTTTTTGATATGGTGTTACTTCCTCTAAGTAATGTTGCTGTTTCAGGGAGAATATCTGTGACGGACATATGAACATGACCGCCGTTATGTTGAATAACGGTTTTGACATGCAATGGATGATTGACAAAACGTAGACGTTCAATAAGGGTTCGTTGTATCTGTATTTCCCCTATTTCTCGTTGAAAACTTTGTTTTGCGTACACAAGAAAAATAAGTAATGATGTTCCTGCTAGTACTGGTAGTAGATTGGTAAAAAGGTAGCCATGTAGAAATAATAGGATGGACAGAAAAAATAATGTTTTAGTGTACAACGTAAATTCTATCTGGGCCATAGGCTTT
>CAZXHI010000018.1:0-22723 GCA_964640555.1 uncultured Thermoplasmatales archaeon
GAAAAAATTGACCAACTATGATTAGAAACTCCTTTATAAAATTCATAAATTACTTTTAAAAGTAAAAGAATTCCCCCTACTCCAACTATTTTAATTATTGATATATTTGTTCCTCCATTATATTTTATATATCTAAAAGTTATGTTATTGTTTAATATTATTTTAATATTACTTTTTAGAGCGGTTAATCTTTCATTCATATACCTCGGGTGACTTAGAAAAACTATATTATAAACCTCTAAAAAGTTTGAAAAAAAGAAAGAAAAAAAGTTTTAGAGAGTTGAATGTAAAATCCAAAACTACCAAAAATCGCAATTGTTTCGACTGGAATCCCTCCAAGAAGACGATACAAATTTCTTCGGGCCCACTTTTTATTAGATTATCTGATCAAATATGTAATCTTCCCATTTTCTTTTACCAAGAACGATTTCTAATTCTGCCGGTGTTAAAATCGGTGTCTTGTATTGCAGATAATCATCAATTGCAATCCTTGGGCACGATGTAGAGATGAAACAATCAATATCTCTAAATCCCTGCAGTGAGGTGGGTGAAAAATTTTCCATCGCTATAAGTAATGATTTTTTATTAACAGAATCAAGCATCTCTTTAATTTTATGTGCCAGTTCTACCCGTTGTTGACCTTTTTTCATACCAAGTAGTATCCCAAATTTTTTAGCATTTTGTGAGTTGGCAATGGCTCCATATCTCTGCCTCAGAATTGTGTCTTTTAAATCTTCTAATTCCTGTTTTTTTACAGAATTAGTATATGGATCAGCCGCAATTACTGGTTTTTTGGAACTTAAAAGAAGGCCAACTGGATGGAAGTTACCGCTTCCAATAAACAAAAACGAATCTACTTCATCACCAATGTTCATACCTGCAGAAAAGTTACATCCTAAAATTTGACCTTTGTTGGATATTCGCTCGTCCCCATCAGATATAATGGGTTCTAAATTATGTTTTTGCAAAATTTTTTCTACGTCATCTACTGTATGTAGATGTTGCGCAGTTGTAACAATGCCAATTCTTGTACCATCTAAAAGAGGTATTGATTTTTCAACAGCTTGGGCTACCTCCCTTGATGAAAGAGCGTTAACAAAAGTGGTAGGAATCAAAATATTTTCTAGATTTGGAATGGGTGTATGTCCTATCTGTATAACAAACTCGACACCTAAATTTTTAAGCTCATAGTTTGCAATGTCACAGGCACCAAAGCAAGGATCTGCTAAAATTATTGTGGTACATGTTGTTTCTTTTTCTATAAATTCTACAATTTTTGATGTACTTCCCTTTAAGCCCTCTGGAATTTGCAATGCTACTGTTTTGTATCCTTTATTTTTAATTGTATGTGTTGTTTCATCTAGATCGATAAAATACCCCATGATTTCCATTATTTACCCTCATCGATAGTTGCAAGTATCTTTCTAAATGACTCCATTCTCGCATCATATGATCCTTCTGAAATGTCTATTTTGATATGTTTTTCTTTGGGAGTAAATGATTCAAATGTTTCTTTTTGGTTTAGATAAATTTCCCATCGTCCATCTGAAACGGTCTTTTTACTTTGGCGTTCTTCTAGCCATTTTTTTACTATGTTCTCTGGGCAGGTGCATTGAATTAGCACTGAAATAGCATTGTTTTCCTCTGCAATTTTCCTTGCCATGTCTCTGTAACTCTTCTTTTGGAAAGTTGCATCCAATACAACGTTTTCTCCTTTCTTAAGTAGATATTCTGCTTTTTCCATTACTTTTTCATAAGTATAATCAATTTTTTCTGGAGAATAAAGGCCCGTGTTAATTTCATCATGATGTTTTTCGAATTTATCTATACCGGCAAGCTCCTTTCGAATAATGTCTGTGTTAACGTAGTGTGCATGATAATCAACAGAAATTTTCAACGATATGGTGGACTTACCCGTTCCACTTAGCCCACTTACAATAAAAAGTAGTGGCTTTTTGTTTTTTAAATCAAGGAAAAATAGTGATGCATAGTATTGAGACAAGTCGAAGTATTTTTCCGCTGTTTCGATCGTATTTTTCCGCTCTTCCTCGGGGATGTTTTTGTCGCTTAACCTAAATCCAAGAACCTTTCCCCGGACATATGCCCTGTAGCTTTTGTAGAAGTTCAATACATCAAAGATGTCTTTATCATGGTTTTTCTCAACATATTTATCTATCAGATAACTTGAAAGATATGGGTGATTAAGATAGTCAAGATCCATTGCTAAAAATCCTATGTCCGAAGCAACGTCACAATATCTAAATCGTTTGTTAAACTCAATACAATCAAAAATATATGTGTTGTCATCAGACACAACTATGTTTCCTGAGTGAAGATCTCCATGGCAATCATGTATATGTTTTCCTTTTATTCGTTTTTCAAAGACCGCTTTCTTTTCTTCAAAAAATTTATTTGATACATCCTTAATGTATGCATACACATCTTTTGGAATGGTTACATCAACTACTGACTGCGTTTGTTCAAAGTTTTCACTGATGTTTTGTTTGACTGCCTCAGGTTTTCCATAATTATCAATTTCATTGGAGTGCATTCCAGAATTGTAAAAATCAACCAGAATATCGCAAATTTCCTCGATTGTTTCCTCATGGATTTTTCCTTGCTTTATCAGATTTGTCATTATCTCTTCTTGGGAAAATTCTCTCATTTTTAGGGCGTAGTCAACTATTTCCCCATCTCCGTTTAATTCAAGTTTACTGTCTTTTCTGGTAATGGGGAGAACCTCAAGGTAAATATCAGGGCAAAGCCTTCTGTTTAATTTCAGCTCCTCGTCACAGAAATATTTTCTTTTTTCAAGGGTGGAGAAATCAAGGAAGCCGAAATTTACTGGTTTTTTCACTTTGTATGCATATTTTCCAGTTAAAGCTACAAATGAGATATGGGTTTGTAGAATATTAACTGACTTTACATCAGATCCATAAAACCCGGGATTTTTCAAATTTTTGAGTATGTCTGGTTGGTCCATGGAACTAGGGAAAATATCAAGTTTTTAAAAGGTTTGTCTCTAAATAGCAAATACCAGCATCATAGATATGGTTTGTACCAGTAGTAGAAAGATTGCTGATGGAATATACATTTTGTACATGCGTGTTGTATCTGTTTTCATATATTCACTGCTCAGTACATTGCAAAGATGAATCGGTGAAATAAGATAGCCCACGAGAGAACTGATAAATATTATGCTTGTAAGACCCACAATATTTATTCCTGTAAATTGGAAAAAAGGTTCTACTAGAGGATATGAAAGTGCCACTGCTCCTAAATTATAACCAGTTAGTACACCTAATAAGATTGGTATAATTATTATTACTATTATCGCTGGAAATGGTAGGCCCCCAATAATATCGGCAATTAGGATGGTCGCACCTGATGTTTCAAACATCTCTCTAAAAATCATGATGCCAAATATTGCCAGTGCAAGTTTCCATGTTAACGATTTTTTGATGATTTGCAGAAATTCATTAGGTTTGATTTTTGTTATGAAATACAATATAATGACACTAAAAAGTATTCCAATGAGAAAAGATCTAATCTGTGGAAAATCTAAGAATTGTAAAAGCCCATAGAAAAATAAAGGAACTATTGGTGGTAAAAGATAAACAAGACCAGAATAATCCTTTTTTGTATTCTTTTCTTGCTTTGGTGCATTCTTTATAAATTTTCTAAGGTAGAAAATACCTATGGCAATTGATGCTATAAATGCAGGAATATTGATTGCTACTAAGTAATAGATGTTGATGTTTGAGAATTTATCACTGCAGATGAGAATCATCGCTGAAGATATTGGGTATATTGCAAACCAGATGTGTCTGAACCATACATTTAGAAAATTTTTCTCGTCTTTGTTTATCTTATATTTATCTCCTTCTTCATCCATCATTGGTGCAGAAAATAGTGCACCACCTGGAACAGGCATGAGCCCATATATCGCAGGGATTACTCCAAGTGTACCACCATTGGAAAAAAACGTTCTTAGGCTGTCGATTAACTTTTTGATGGCACCTGTTTCTTGCATTAATTTTGCAAGTATGAAAATCAAAGTCATCAGCAATGCAAGCTCGATAGTTTCTGCATATAACTGATGATAATCAAAGGAATAAATAATTGATTGTAATGGCTGATCCTCAAAATGATAAATGGTTGCTTCAAGCATTGCCTTTGGGATATCAGCAAATTCAATTGTCTGCAACGAAAATATGCCAATAATGAGTGAACCTAAAATTAATGAAATACCAAAATTATATCTTTTCCTAATTAAAAGAATTACAACAGTGAATGCAATGGCAACTCCAATCAGATTCAACATGATTTACACAAGGTTTCATCGAGATTAACTAGTTTAATCAGAAAATTGCAAGGGGTTAACTCCTTCTGCAATGGTGTCACCAGCGTCATAATCTCTCGTTTGTGGATTGAAATATCGTATTTAAAAGATTCTGATGCTTTGCCTTTAAAATCTGAAAAACAGGATTTTTTCATTTAATATGTCGATTCTTCAAACCGCTAGCATATTGTATAATTCTTTATTACTCTCCCCACCATTCTATAATTCCAAATACAACTCCTTCTCTAAGTATGACACGAAACATTTCTTTAGGAATATAGAAACAATCAAGGTTCTCAAAGTGTTCTCGCTGAAGTTCAACAGGAATGAGAAAAATGCAAAGCTATTTGAGGGTGTATTAATTTTACCGTTTTGTGAAAGAGAGAGCTCAAATAGGCGATTTTGTAAAAATCAAAGATCACAATGGGTTATATGGTAAAGTCGAAGATGTTTCTGAAAAATTTACAACTATAAGATTAGTTGACAAGAAAGGTATATTTAAGGGATATTTAAAACTGGAGGATTATAAATTAGAACTCGATGAGAATAATGAAATTTTTACTGTGATGCGTTAAATCTTCCAATGACTAATTTGTTTTCCTAGATCAAATCCCCTATCATTTGTGCAAAGTCAAATTCAAATCCAACCCTCTGTATAAAATTTCATTTCCCCTACGCCTTCTTTTGTAAATGGTATCATAAGATAATATTATAGGGCTGTCATCATTGTATGCCCCTGTGACAAAAAGATATATTCCAATTGCTTAGGATAGGTCGATGCAAGCCAGATTCCCATGTTTTTCTTGAACTCTTAGTTGTTATTCCAGTTGGATCAAGCCCTGCATCTTCAATCCACCTTTTTAGGTTCTCACCCCAGATAACATAATGAGGTATGATTATAGAAATAAGTAATAAATACCCATTTCTTTTCAACTTCATTCAATTTTCCACAATTTCTGCAAAATCAGAATTTTTCAACAACCTAATTGAAATACTTTTTTACGAAAAATATATATAATCAATAAAATAAATATTATGAATGATATTGATTTGCTAGTGTTGCAGATTTTACATTAAAAAGGGATATTTTATATGCGAGAACCTATTAAATTTCACTGGAAAGCTACACATCATTTATACATAGGTATATGTATCCTTATGTTAGCTTGGTTAATTGTTTTAGATGAACAATATACAATATGGGAAAACAACTTCTTCCTCTTAGGCATTTATATCGTATTTAACGATATAGTCGAACATACTATAACTGCAAATACTCCTCTAAGATTTTTAACCGAAAAGATATTGGAACCTATATTGGAAAAAGTCAAATATTTCTTAAAAAATCATTTTGAGATTTCTTTGCAATAATAATACTGTTTCACCTTATTTTTATTTCTGCTTTGTCAGTATTAAGAAAACACCGATATCATTTTTCCTGTTCTATCATCCTGGTGCCCTTGGCCCACATATCTTCAAACTCATCGTTCAGTTTTTTAACGATTTCTTTTTCTATGGTCCAAAAACCTACCTCATCCTTTTTTACAGGGCCTGCTAGGATAAGTGCTCTATCATCGCCAATGATGAAATTCCCTTTTATCCCTCTGTGTTCCTTGACATCTAATCCTTTCAGCAGTTCCTTATCTCTATACACGTTTACCAGTACTTTAGAATTTCTTGGAATTTCAATATCTCCCATATGTTCTGCCATGATACGCGGATTTGCAATTTCAGATATGCTCCACTTCTTCGCATGTCTGGAAGCAGGTGCGGTTCCAGTTGTTCTTTTTGTTCCAAGCTCAATTGCAATGCCCACTACAATCATACCCATGACAAATCCTATAATTAACGAAATTACGTCCATAATTCATCCATCCTTTGATTATGGATATCTCATATCATTGATATAATAGTTTTGTATGGGTAAAAGGGTAATCTTTATTTGAGACATGGATATATGGGCAAAGAAAAACTGGTCAGGTTTTTCCGTTATGGACAAAGAAACAGCAAGCAAAATAAAGGAGTTAAAAGAAAAGCACAATGCCATTATTTTGGTGCATAACTATCAAATTCCTGAGGTTCAAGATATTGCCGATTTTTTAGGGGATTCTCTAGATCTTGCAAAGAAGGCTACAAAAACACAAGCTGAGAATATCGTGTTTTGTGGTGTTGGATTTATGGCAGAATCTGCAAAGATTTTGAATCCAGATAAAAATGTCATAATTCCAGATATAACTGCGAAGTGTCCTATGGCTGGCATGGTGAATGAAGAAGGTCTTAAAAAGCTAATAAAAGTAAATCCAGGTGCAGAAGTGGTTTCTTACATAAATACAACTGCAGAAATCAAGGCAATGTCTGATATTTGTTGTACATCATCAAATGGTGAAAAAGTTGTAAAGGCTGTAGATTCCAACAAAATAATTTTTGTACCTGATAGAAATTTAGGATCTTACATACAACGATTTGTCCCTGAAAAAGAAATGATTCTCTGGCCAGGCATGTGCTCAACACATCATAACATCCATAAGGATGATATTCTGAAACTCAAAAATAAGCACCCATCTGCAGAAATACTTGTACATCCTGAATGCAGGCCCGAGATTATAGATCTTGCAGATTATGCATTGTCGACAAACGGCATGGTAAATCATACTAAAAAGTCAAATTCAAAAGAATTTATTATTGGAACTGAGAAGGATATGTGTTATAGATTGAAAAAAGAAAATCCTGATAAAATATTTTATCCGCTTAAGGGGGCAGTTTGTCCAAATATGAAAAAGATAACCTTGGAAAAAGTCTTAAATAGTCTCAAAACCTTGGAACCTAAGATAAAACTTTCTGATTATATAATGGAAAAGGCAAAGATGCCTCTCAAGAGAATGATGGATATGGGGCGAGGTGATTAAAATGGAAAGAATTTACATGGACTATGGTGCTTCTACACCAGTTGACAAAGAAGTTATTGAAGAAATGATGCCTTACTTTGACAAGTTTTATGGAAATCCTTCCTCAATACACTCTTTTGGGAGAGAAGCGTTTGATGCTGTAGAAGAATCAAGAAAAAAAGTAGCAGATATAATTTGTGCTAACGAAGATGAAATGGTATTTACTTCTGGTGGGACTGAATCAGACAATCTTGCGATTAAAGGAATTGCCTTTCGCAATAAGGAAAAAAGAGGCAGTAAGGGAACTCACATAATAACCTCTGCAATTGAGCATCCTGGAGTTCTTGCAACCTGTAAATATATGGAGCAAATTGGGTTCAATGTAAAATATTTACCTGTTGATAAACATGGATTGATAGATATAAAAGAACTTGAGGCGGCCATTTCAAAAGATACCTTTCTTATTACAATTATGTTTGCAAATAACGAGATTGGAACCATAGAACCAATGGATAAGATTGGTAAGATCGCAAAAGAGCATGGCATTATCTTTCACACTGATGCTGTTCAAGCCGTTGGTAAAGTTCCAGTTGATGTAAATAAATTAAATATCGATTTATTGGCACTTTCTTCACATAAAATTTATGGTCCTAAGGGTGTTGGGGCTCTTTATGTCAGAAATGGTGTGAAGTTACAAACTATAGCGCATGGTGGTGGACATGAAAAGGGACTTAGAAGCAGCACATACAACACACCGGGTGTTGTTGGTCTTGGTAAAGCCTGTGAGTTAGGAAGGACAAGACTCAAAGAGGATATGGCACATCTCAAAAATTTGAGAGACATGCTGATTAAAGACGCATTAAAAATAGAGGAAAGTTATCTTAATGGTCATCCTGAGAAGCGTTTGGTCAATAACGCTCATTTTAGATTTACTGCAATTGAAGGAGAATCTCTTAATCTTATGCTTGATGAGAAAGGAATTGCTGCTGCTACTGGTTCTGCGTGTTCCTCGAAAAAATTACAGGCATCACATGTATTGTTGGCCATTGGTCTTAAACCTGAAGAGGCACATGGATCATTACGGTTAACACTTGGTAGAATGAACACTAAAGAAGATGTTGAATATGTTGCGGAAGTGCTACCTGAAATAGTACAAAATCTTAGGAACATGTCCCCACTATGGAATAGATAAAGAAGGGTTTGTTTATGAGCGACATGTATACTGAGAAGGTAAAGGATCATTTCTTTAATCCAAGAAATGTTGGTGAAATAAAAGATGCTGATGGTGTTGGCACGGTAGGAAATCCTACATGTGGCGATGTCATGACTATTTATATCAAAGTAAAAGATGAAATAATTATTGATATAAAGTTTAAGACCTTTGGATGTGCTGCGGCTGTAGCCACTAGCAGCATATTGACTGAAATGGCTAAAGGAAAAATGTTAGATGAGGCACTTGAAATAAAGCGAGATGATGTTGCCAATGAACTTGGAGGACTGCCGGCTATAAAATTGCATTGTTCTAATCTTGCTGCAGATGCACTTCGTGAAGCAATAAACGATTACAGAAAAAAAAATAAAAGGTGAGTTTATGAGTTCATATATATACATTGACGGGTGGAAATCAAACATAAGGTTTTCCTCTGCCCATATAATACCTGAATATGAGAAATGTGGAAGACTGCATGGACATACCTATGCGGTTCATGCAAAGGTGGTTGGTAAACCAGACGAAAAAGGTATAATTCTGGATTTCTCTATACTAAAAGATGTACTCAGGGAAACGGTGGGTATGTTGGATCACAGGATTTTAATTCCTGAAAAAAGTGGTGTTGTATCCATTGAAAAGGAAAATGATAGTATTAAATTGAATTCTCTTGGAAAACTCTATGTTTTTCCCATGAACGATTGTGTTCTGCTACCAATTAGCTCTACATCCGCGGAAAAACTTGCACAATATATATTGGAGGCAATTGTAGAAAAGATTCCTTTGTCAAAACAGATAGAAAGTATAGAGATAGGTGTAGATGAGGGATTTGGCCAAGGTGCAAGAATGTCAAAAACATTTGAGGGGTAACTTTTTATATGGCGCAAAGTGCGGTCTGTCTTGTATCTGGGGGCATCGATTCTTGTGTTACAGCATTTATAGCAAAAAACGAAGGCTATAACGTATATGCGCTGTCCTTTAATTATGGGCAACGACATAAAAAAGAAATAGAATGTGCAAAAGATGTTTCATCTGCGGTAAAAGCAAAAGATCATATTATTTTTGATCTTGATCTTCGCAGGTTCGGCGGGTCGTCATTGGTAGATGCTTCTTCAGATATACCTAAGAGTTATAATTTGGAAAATATTGGAAAAACTATACCTTCTACTTATGTACCGGCAAGAAACACGGTTTTTTTATCCATTGCTTTGGCATATGCAGAGGCTATTGATGCTAATGCTATATTTATTGGTGCTACTGTTCAAGATTATTCGGGCTATCCTGATTGTCGACCTGAATACATAAAGGCATATCAAAAAATGGCAGATCTTGCAACCAAGAGGGGGGTCGAGGGAAGATCCATTGGAATAGAAGCACCACTACTTCATCTTACAAAGGCTGAGATAATAAAAAGAGGTTTGGAACTTCATGCTCCTCTTGAAAAAACGTGGTCTTGTTACCAGGGTGACAGAAAAGCTTGTGGCAAATGCGATTCTTGTTTACTTAGATTGAAAGGTTTTAAAGAAGTGGGCTATCGCGATCCGATAGATTACAAGTCTTTGCCGGATTGGTACAAATAGGGATATAGTAAGCATTCACCGGTTCTTTTTTTGGTAGTAATCGTAGACATCCAAAGATATTGGTATGGCTATAAGAATGACTATAAGAATTACCAGACATGTAATACAATCTGAAGGCACATTATTTACTGTAGGTTTCTCTTTTCCGCCCCAGAAACTCCCCGATACTAAGTCGTTGAAAAGGAGATTTATAGTTCCTATCCATGGCAGCTCCGATCGTGCTTTTCCTGTTATCCATTCCGCTTTTATCGGTTCGCTGCAGATACCGCCTGCCTGATCACATCTATTATTTGTGATGGGGTTGTCCCCCTGGGTTATGAATCCAGAATGGCTTGGTTTGTAGTTATTTAGGCCGAGTTCGCCAATGGTTACAGATGTCTCGTTATATAATCCATATTCTTCTACGGTGTAAGTCTCATATGTTTCGTTATATTCTATCCAACATCTTGCTCTATGAATTATCTGGTCACTATCGGATCTCCCGTACTTCTTATATATAATAACGTCTCCATAATCTCCATATGTCTGCAAGCCACCTTCACCTTCTGCTTTCGCACCGCCAAAATTATTGCCTCGGGTGACTACATCATCTCTACCATTCACTTTTACCAGGAGCACCATATCGCCAGCATCTATTGTACCAATTCTCCCAAACGGTTCATTCTCATGCATCATGCTGCCAGATTCTATGGCAACCATAGGTGCGCCAAACCATTGACCTGTGTATGTCCATAGTGCCATCAGTATCATAAAAACTACAAGTAAAGCAACAACGACGTCTCTAATTAACGATATTTTTTCGTTATCACTACGCCAAAACCGTAAAAACAAATCTTTGGAATCTTTGAGACATTTGATATTCATCTGTCATCCCTTCCTTTCTTTCCGATGTTTGCCCTACCTGAAACAATGTTCTTTGTTGCAGATCCGCATATAGGACATATCTTTAAGTTTTCTTTGAAATTTTTACCGCACCCCAGACATCGGCAGCTCCATATAAACCTTTTTGTTATTCCCCTTTGACTGATGCTTTCAAATTTTATGTTTAGACTGTGCGCTACATTTTGGATGGAGTAATCATCTGTTAAAATGACGGCCTCTTTGTCATCATCTGCGCTTATGTCTAATGCAAGAGCCAATACACTAATATCGGCCTCTGATAACCTGTCTAGATCTCCTGTTTCATTAGAAATAGTCTTTATCTTATCAATTGAGTCTTGAGATGGAGAATTAATGGACAATCCCTTTTCCATAAGGAATTGTAATGCCTGATAATCTCTCCCTCCTGGTTTTAGCTCATTGGAAACACTAGATGTAGTAATCATTATAGCATTGTCTAAATTGATTGGCTTACCTGAAAGAATTGCCGATGTGTCTATTATAAATATCCTTGATTTCTTCTTAGGATTCATCCAAGACGGGGTAAGCATTCTTTTGATATTTTATTTTAACCCACTGGGATTCTGAGAATAAAATAAGATCAGGTGCTTTGACCTGCTGGTGGATAATCATTTATATTTACGAGTTTTTGCTCTCCACTTTTCATATCTCTTACAGTCATAGAGTCCTGTTCCAATTCTTTTGGACCGATTATTATAACTTTTTCTGCATCTATTGAGCTGGCATATTTTATGCTCTTGCCTATTCCCCTTTTTAAGAGGTCTATGTCCGTTGAAATGTTTTGATTTCTTAGTTTTTGGACTATCTCCAATGCTTTACTTGTCATATCTTCATTTACTGGTATGACATAGACATTTATTTTTGGTGTGGGAAATTGATATTCCTCTGCCTCTAGGGCAACAATAGTGCGATCAAAACCTATTGCAAAGCCTGCAGTGGATGATTCTCTCCCGCCAAACATGGAGATAAGTTCGTAAGCGCCTCCACCACACAGTTGTTTTTCTGCTCCAAGTGATGGTGCCTCTATTTCAAAAACAATCCCCTTGTAGTAGTCAAGACCTCTAACTATGCTCATCTTCAGTTGATAGTTTTTCACATTAAATGAGGTTTTCAATAACTCAAGGATTTTTTCCAGGTTTGATAACTCTTCCTTAGATTTTTCCTCTTCTTTTATGTAGTTTGAAATTTTCTTTATATCTGGAGTCTGGAGCACCTCTAGAAAATCATCTGCATCTTCTTTTTTAATCCCAAAATCTTGCAATGCAGACAAAGCGTCTTCAAATTGGGATTTATCTATTAAAGGTATCAGATATTTTTGTTTGTCTTTTGGCAACTTAAGCACATCAAACATTGAGGACAAGACACTAAGATTTCCAATATTTATTTTCACATTTTTTAGGCCAACTTTTTCCAAAATTGTGTATGCCATGGCAATAAGTTCAGCATAAGCTATTGGTGTGTCAGTCCCAATGAGTTCACAACCTGCCTGTTTAAATTCCCTATATCTGCCTTTTTGGGGTCTATCATATCTAAAACAATTGCCAAAATAGAATAACTTCAAAGGCTTTGGTTCCATTTGCAATTTATCGACATAAAAACGCATTACGGGGGCAGTTAATTCTGGCCTCAGGGCAAGATTTCTGCCACCCTTATCACTAAAAGAATAAATCTCATCTATAACTGCATCGCCCGACTTTGCTGTAAAGAGTTCCAAAGTTTCGAACATTGGGGTCTGAATTTCCCTGTATCCGAATGTCTTAAAAGTGGATCGCATACATTCTTCAACATATCTTCGTTTTTCCATTTCTTTCGGAGAAAAATCTCTTGTTCCCCTAGGTATTTTGAACACGTTTTGATTGTATAAAAACTGCGTTTAATATTGTTTCTATCTGTCTTTCTGTTCAATGCTGCATTGATGCCTCACCATACTATAGCTATATCTCACCGATGACATAAAAATGGTCTTGACTTTCCAAAAGTATAATATATATCTGATAAATTACCCTGTCCTCTTATTCCAGCCCAATCATAAATATTTGAGATAGGAATCGATAGTATGACAAAAGATGAAGAGATCATTATAAGAGTTGAGAAAGTGAAAATAAAAAAATTAAAAGAATTGGGTATTTCCGCTCAAGAAGTATTTTCCAAGGGCTTATATGAGCTTTTAAGAGAAAAATATGGTGAGTATCTCACATCTGATGATGACTTTGATGAATTTATGGAGGATGACGATTTCACAGATTTTATGGGGCCAAAGAATAAGTTTGAAGAGATTATTGTACCAGATAGTGACATGGACAATAACTAGTAATTTCCCATCTCGCAAATTTCTCACAAACAGCTGTTTTATTCCAGCGTGGCGTGACGTTTTCGCATGGTTTCCTCGGTCTCATGTTTACCTTCCATAAGATATGCTACTAATCCATCTAATAAAATCCACACGCTTGCCTCGAAGAGAGTTCCAAGTGGAGCAAGTTTTTTTCTTTCAACATCGTCACAGGTTGCAGAGATGAATAATGTTATATCTGCATATTTTGCAATTCCAGATTTTCTTTTTCCTGTAACAGACACTACCTTTGCACCAATATTATGAGCAATCTCTGCAGTCATCACAGCAGGAATTGTCTCCCCGGATCCTGAGACTATTATTACCATATCTCCTTTTTGAACAGGAGCAGTAATAGTTTCACCAATAACAAACGTTTGAAACCCAAGATGAACAAGTCTTATTGCAAAGGCTTTTGCAACAAGTCCAGATCTGCCTGCACCATAGACGAAAATACGATCAGAATCGAAGAAAAATTTTTTTACCTCGTCAATATCCTCCTGAGATACCTGACTTAAAATATCTTTCAATTTTCGCTGGACGTAATTAATCGATTTGCTAAAGACTATTTTTTCATTCATAAAATCTCCGAGAGATCCCTATAATCAGCCTCTTCTTTACCAGTTCTTTTCATGATGGCCTTTTCAACCTGTAATCGCATATAGACAGCGTCATGTTCCAAGAGAGGCGACTCTGAAATAAGTGTTACATCGTAGTTGTTATCAAGAATAACTTCAATCAAGGGGGCAAGGGGCATATCTCCTTTTTTAATCGGAAGATGATATTGTTCGTTCCCATTTTCATACAACACACCAGTGACATGCATAATATAATGTTCTAATCTAAGTATTTCAAGTTTTTCAAAAATCTCTTTGAAATCATCTTGCTTTTTAAGACAGCCATTACATCTTGCATGTACGTGACCTAGGTCTACGATTGGTACCACACCCTTCACGCTGCTACAGACTTCTATGATCTCATCAAGATCCCCAAAAACCTTCTGTTTGCCCATTGTTTCAAGGCCAATTTTTGTCTTGATTTTTTCTTTTCTGAAGATGCTGGATAATTTTTTTGTGTTTTTGACTATCTTCTTTAACGTTTTTCTTTCACTTTTATCTCCATAATACCCTGGATGGACTATCACTGTTTTTGCTCCCATCTTGTCTGCAAGTCTGGCTGAGAACAATATTTTTTCAAAACTAAGTTCTACTTCCTCATCATCTGCCAAATTAATGTAATAAGGGGCATGAACATGTAGCTCCACATCGTTTTCTTGCGAATATTCCTTCATGAACTGTGCTTCCTCATCCTCCATAACATACAGTCCACGTACAAACTGAACTTCCATAGCATTTAAATCAAGAATTTGTTTTGTATAAACCAAACCATCTTTATTTGTTCTACCCTTACAAGAAAGGGGTATACCTGCTTGTCCTATCCTTATCATAATTATTACCTCCCACCAAATTAAGCCACTTTATTTTCTTTTCCCATATAGCAATTTTTTTTGTTTTTTGATCGTTTTAAAAATTCTTATGCCAACTCCTCTAAACGGCTCATAATGTTCCAAATAAGAGTTCTACCATGTAACGGTATATTTGGATCGTTTGCTAGTTCATCAAGGCGTGAAGTAGCAGTAGCAACCCGTACATCTAAGGGATCAGATTCATTAAGTAGAGAAGCTTTAACCTCTTCTGCTCCTCTCCTAATATTTCTTGGAATGGAATTATCTTCATGAAGCATATCTAGTCCATCACATACTTGCGCAATTCTGTCATCTGGCATAGGCAATCACTCTTCTGTTATCTTAGCAGTGTAATATAGTATGGGATAAAAATATTTGGGAGGATTCATTCTTCAGAATATTGGGCATTTAGAAGCTCAAGTATCTCAGATGAAATATTTTTTCCCACTCCTTTAACTTCCATAAGTTCTTCCTCTGATGCATTTGTAATGTCTCGTATACTGCCAAAACGATCCAACAGTCTCTTTGCAAGAACCGCAGAAACATTAGGAAGTCCCTCTATTACAAACTGCTGTCTTTCTCTCAATGACATCGAAGTTTTTTCTTCACGTATGGCAACTGTTTTTTTATCAACCTTTTGCTCTCTTTTTGCCATAACCTGCAAGAGATCAGCAGTTTCGGCAGAATCTTTTGTAGTAATTACGGGAACTCCAAAATCCACGTTTATTGATGCTAAACTTCCAAATATTGCTTTATGACTTATGTTACGTTTCGTAAGTAAGTTCTCCCCTTCCAGAATAAGAACTGGTCGAGGATATGCATCCCTTAATTGCGCTATCTGTCTAAAGAGTTTACCGCCTATGAGTGATTCCAGAAAATCATCAACACTTTTACGTTCAACACCTATTCTGGATGATAATACATAGTCTCCAACATCTAGCTGTTGAGGTTCAACGTACATTCCATTGGCTGTGAGATTTCTCACTACCTTTGAGCGGTATTCTCTATGGTCCACCACTATTTTTACCCCTCTGTCTTTTTTTTCATAATCCCTCAAAGTTTTTTGATTCTGAGTTTTTTCTGATTTTTCGTCATAAAGCGGCTTGGAATCTTCCATTCTTTTACTGAGCTTAGAACGCAAAAGCTCAAGTTCGGATATCATGCGTTTTTCTCTTCTCTTTGCAGCCCAATAATATCCCTCATCCGGAGTGCCTTTTGTAATTAGTATTATGACATTCCCTGCCATTTTACGTCCTGTTCGTCCTCTTCTCTGGATGTTTCTTATCTCAGATGGTATGGGCTCATAGAATACTACTAGCTCAGTTGATGGTATGTCAAGTCCTTCTTCAGCAACAGAGGTTGCTATCAAAACGTTGTAATTTCCCTCTTTGAATTTTTTTATTACATCAGCCTGCTGTTTTTGTGTAAGACCTTTGTCCTCACTCTTGCTGGCTTGCCCAATGAATCTTACCGGTCGAGCATTTTCAACATCTTTCAATATTTTAGCAACATATGATGATGTGTCACGATAATGGGTAAAAACAATAATTTTTGAATTTGGTTTTATATCTAATTGATGCCTTACGATGTTTACAATTTCCTGCAGTTTAGGATGTTCAATGTTAAGGGATTTAACATATGCAACGGCCTCCAGTATGTTACTATCGGACATGATTGCTCTTGAAGCTTTACTACTACCTTTTGAAACAGCTTCTTTTCCCATCCTCTGAAAATAATTTTTAATTGCATTTACTCCCTGAGTCTGAAGGAGTTCTATGGCATAATGTATCTTTAGTGCTTCACTTTGAATAGATGCAGCTTTAAACAGCATTTTGGGAGGGTTTGTTCTAGACCTGATTTCCCCTTGTATTCTTTTTTGCGCATCCAACAGTTTTGTACGATTTATAAGGGAGATGGAAGAGGATTCTACCACACCTACATTTTTTAATATTTTAAGACGTTCAGAAAGTGCCTTGCGAAGGAGTTGTATTGTATATGAAAAATCCTCTGGTAAAGGCACCTCTTTCCAACTCATTTTTAGATCATGCACATATGGTCTAACATCTGGATCATATTTTGTTCGTATCTCTATGTTGCTGATGTCAAGATTCCTGCAAACGTCTAGTATCTTTGAGATGTCGTTTCCAGGGGATGCTGTTATGCCAAGTACATGTCTATTGCCCCTGTGTTTTTGATACATCTCCGAAACAAAAACATATGCATATTCGCCTACTGCATGATGTGATTCGTCAAATATTATAAATGAAACATTTTCTAGATTCAATCTTCTAGATAAAAGATCGTTTTCTATAACTTGGGGCGTAGAAACAATGATTCTGCTTTTATCCCACATCTTTTGTCGTTTTGCAGGCTGGATCTCTCCTGTAAAAATGACAATGGATTCTTCATCAATTGTTAAGAATTGTTTCAGGGACTGTGCATGCTGTGTTACCAGTGGTTTTGTTGGGGCCAGGAATAATATTTTATTGTTTTCTTTTTCTAGTTCCTTTGCTATCAGCATTAATGCTATGACTGTTTTTCCAAGACCTGTGGGTAAAACGACCAATGTGTTAGTTTGAGATGAAGAGTTGGCTATGTTAACCTGATACGCTCTTGATTCAACACTGTCTGGCTTTATGAATTTATGTTTGATATACACAGAAAAAGGAATATGATTGAGGTTTTTGTATATTTGGGATAACTGTATACTTTTGATATAATTCAAAAATGTTATAATATGGTATGTGGATTGTATATGTGGTGAATTGAGATGGATGTATTTGGTTTTGCCCTACCGTTGTGGGCTGTTTTTCTTGGAGGAATAATTTTAGTAGTTGTGGCGTGGAAACTTATTAAATTCGCACTTAAAGTTCTTTTAGTGCTAGTTGTTTTCTTTGGTATATTGATCGGTCTAGATGTTCTCGGTGTCTTTAATTTTATTCAAGGTCTCTTGTCCAATATTGCCTAGTTATCTCTCCTGTTAAATGAGATGAAAAAAATCTCTCGGTCGACTAATTCTAATTTACCAAAGTGTTGTCCGTTTAAACTCCAGTCTTTGCTATCAAGCATTGTATTGCCTCTCCCCAAAAAAGCCGAAACGAAATCCCTTATTTAACTCTTTCTTTTTATGTCAGTATTTCGAAAATCATAGTATTAAAACTGCTTTTGTATGGTTGTTATATCATATTTGATATTAAACGATTGATTTTAGAATGAATGGTATAATTTTTTGGAAAACTTATCATAGATGATATATATCATATATGTTATAAAACAGGAAAAATAACATATTTCATCAGCAGAAATTATAATATCACATTTGTTATAATACTATTTACATCTATGTCTAACTATTGACGAATTTATGTCGCGATTATAAAATTTAAGCCGAGTTTCCCAACTTCAATTAATGGTTTCCAAAGTTATTTTCCCATATTGTCTTTTTAGCAAAAAAGGTTTAAATCACATTAGTAGAAGATTAAACATGATAAAAAATATCACGGTTGATGTATGGAGGAAGGAAAAATGAGAAAAATATTTGTATTTATGCTGATAGCAATGATGATCAATTTATCATCATTTCTATGTATAAATGGTGCATCTGTAAGTAAAATAGAGTTACCCCCTGCTTTTCAAAGGGAGTTATTGCCCGCGGGAGTTACTCCTGATTCGTGGTTGTACGGCCTTAAGAAATTCTCTGAAAATATTGACTTATTCTTTACATTTGATGATTTAGCAAAAGCCGAAAAACTTGCGTATTATGCAGAACTACGTTTAGCAGAAGCCAAAGAACTGGCCGAAAATGGCAAAACAGAATTCGTAAATGATCTAGTTAACCAATATAAACTGAATTTAGAAAATTCCAATGAACTTGTGGAAACTGCACAACAATCTGGAAAGAATGTAACAAAAGTGACGGGGCTCATTGCCGTATCCACATCGATACATGTAGATATTTTAGAAGAGGTTTTGCAACAAGTTTCAGAAAAAACTAAGTTATCAATACAGAATGCCATAAATTATTCTAAAGAAGGAAATAAGGGGGCATTAGATGTCTTGGAGGAAGTGCAACCAGAAGTGGCAGCAGAAATCCATTTGAGAATCGCAGAAAAAAGACTTTTAAAAGCACAAGAAAAAGCCCAAGAAAATAAATCAGAGCTAGTTGTGAATTTAATTTTGGAATATGAAGAAAGACTGAACAAATCCTGTCAAATAGCAGAGATTGCCAAAGAACTTGGTAAAAATACAGCGAGTCTTGAGCAATTGATTACAGAAGCAACTTCCACACATCTGGAGGTTTTATCAGATGTTTATGCGAAAGTCCCAGAGCAAACAACAAAAAATTCTGTTGAAAAGACGTTTAACATCTCAATTTATGAAATAGAAACGATGATTGATGCCTTGAGTGGAAAAAATGCTTTTAACGATCTTAATGTTACCTCGTTAGAAAAAATCAAAGTAAGCGTACTGGGAGTTATAACTAACGCTAGTTACGGTCATGACTAGAATGCTTATTCTTATTAACGTTCATAAATGCAATTCATGATTTTAGTTTAGAAACTATGGGCCAAATTCCAATAAGGGCAAGATATTTATTTTATTAAACTAGCAAAATTAATATATTAATGTAAAATATATAATATACTGAAATGACTTCGCGTGAGGATTTTAAATCTTTCATCTCGGCCAAACGAACAATACCTGAGCTAACTTTAAAAGCAGTTTTGGTTGGCATATTTCTTGCTATTGTGCTGGGGGCAGCAAATGCATATCTTGGGTTATATGCCGGTATGACCGTTTCTGCAATTATACCTGGGGCTGTTATGGCACTTGCCCTTCTCAAGCCATTTAAGGGAACAATTTTGGAGGTAAACCTTGCTACAATGGGCGCCTCTGCTGGAGAATGCATTGCAGCAGGTGTAATATTTACAATCCCTGCTCTAGTTTTACTTGGAGTATGGACTGAAATTCATTATGTGGAGACAACTCTTATTTCGCTTTTAGGTGGTCTTCTTGGGGTTCTTTGGATGGTTCCTCTTAGAAGGGCATTAGTCATTAAGACAGACCTGCCATTTCCTGAGGGTGTTGCAGTAGCCGCTGTTTTGACTACTACTGTTGGAGGAGAAACTGCAGGGGGTAAGAAAAAAGACGGTGGAGTTAGCGGTATATGGCTTGCAGTGGGGGGCATTGTAGCTGCGCTCTATAAGTTTGGAGAACTATCGCTTAATATGTTTAGGGGAACAGTAGAGCACATCGGTAGCATCGGAAAATATGAAATAGGTGGGCAAACTCATGATGGGTGGATATATGGTGGGGTGACAACATCCCCAGCGCTTTTAGGGGTTGGATGGATAATAGGGTCACGCATAGCATCCTACGTCCTTGTGGGTGGACTAATAGGTTGGGTAATTATTGCACCGCTTGTTGCACTTGCTACAGGGCTTCCAGCACCTACTACCCCCATTGAGATAGCCGACGCTACAGCGTTTGGGTATGGTAATTTAGAATTAGGCAGCCATGTATGGGGTTTTTTCAAAATCTGGGGAGATCAAATACGATACATCGGTGTTGGAGCAATGCTCGTGGGAGGTTTGTATGCAATATGGAGCATACGAACAAATCTTGTTGACAGCATACGGGAGGCAGTTATAGGAATAAAAGGAGGGCAAGTAGATACTAAAAAAAGAACGGATCAAGACATCTCCTACAAACTTATATTTATGCTTATTGTGGTAATGATCATACCCATATTTCTGCTATATGTATATCTTTCTGAAATGTTTGGAATTTCCCTAGTAATGGCCGTTATAACAATACTTTTTGCGTTTATAGCTAGTGCACTTGCGGGATATCTAACAGGTCTTGTTGGATCTTCAAACTGTCCTATATCGGGGGTAACAGTTGCGGTACTTCTCATTGTAAGCCTAATAATGCTGGGGTTTGGAGCCACGGGTCTTGCAGGAATGGCTGTTGTAATTTTCATTTCAGCAGTTATATGCATAGCCGGATCAATTTCTGGAGATCTTTTGCAGTCAATGGCATGTGGACAGATGTTGGGTGCAACCCCTAAAAAATTACAGATATCAATGACTCTAGGGGTTCTAGCAATCTCTGGTGTTGTGGGTTTAGTTATAGCAGTACTACATAAAGCGTTCACTATAGGAAGCAGACAACTCCCAGCACCACAAGCATTTCTAATGAAGGGAATAGTACAAGGAGTTCTGGGGGGTGAAATGCTATGGCCATACGTTCTGGTAGGAATGGTGCTAGCGCTAGTGTTGATACTTATAGATCTGCCTGTTTTACCAGTAGCAATCGGAATATATCTGCCTTTTACACTGTCAGTACCGATATTTGCTGGTGGGGTTATACGGTACCTAACTGATAGGTTACTCAAGAAAAAGTTTGGAAGTGCAGAAGAAGAAGAGATCAGCGATTGGGAACTAGCAATTAAGCAAACAGGAATAACACCAAAAGAAAAAACCATCAGAACGGGATTGCTAATGACGGCTGGACTTGTGGCAGGGGAAGCATTAATGGGGGTTGTTATAGCAATACTTATTGTAATGGGTATAAATCTCTCTTTATTTTCAGAAGCTCCATGGTGGCCGGGTTTACTCATTTGGATTTATATTGCGATACTACTTGCATATATTCCAATACGTGAAATACTAAATGAAAAGACCTGATAGAATGTTCTGATTTGAAATTCTTATGTGTTGTTTATCATTTATGGAAAAGCGAGGATGACGTAATCGAGTAGATATCATCTATTCATTTTTTCGTTTCCATGTTAAAAATACTGCTATTGCAA
The DNA here is from genome assembly GCA_964640555.1 of uncultured Thermoplasmatales archaeon. GTDB lineage: Archaea > Thermoplasmatota > E2 > DHVEG-1 > DHVEG-1 > JAUWWG01. Next base: position 21,523 of record CAZXHI010000018.1, read on the forward strand.
TTAGGGTAAAAAGGAGTTCAAAACCAGGTGTGCCATTGGTTCCATTGCTGCTATCATTAGAATCGCCATTGTCTTCTGTATATCCTTCCCACAGTTCATCAAGGATGTATACGTTTACAGCGGTAAACGAAATATCGTCACTATACCAATCATCATTAACTTTTTTATCAAAAAATACACCTATGTTTAGTGGAGCATTTCCGCCTGCCCAATTAGTATCAGGTTTCACTCGCATCTTCCAGGTGTAAGTAAGCGAGGTATTTTTTTCGGGAATTTCACCCAAATCTATCATCTCATACATATCGCAAGGTCCATCAAGTACCTCAAATGATGATTCATCAGCACTATTTTCGCCCGTTTCTGATAGTTTCATAGCTATCCAGACAGAATTGATTTTTGTACTAATCATAGTTTTTATGTAGAATGGTTCACCTCGCTTTAATTTAGCATCATGGACTGTAGCATTTTCCCAACTACTGCCATCTTCACTATACCATGCATATAGTGTTCCATAGTCACATTCACCTGCATTAGTTGCAGGCAAAAAACTAATTAGTAAAGCTTGAATAATTACAAAAATAAATACTATAGTTTTCATTTTCCCCATATAACTCATCCATAATAATGCAGGATACATTTCATTAAAAACTTTTCCCTATAAATTTAATTCCACCCATTTTCCTCGATATATTCTCCAATATCTCCAACCATCATACCCCATGAAGGAACTGCCCCAAAAGCAATAGTGTCAAAACCAAAAGTCAGGCGAGTATTCTCACCTATCAAGTTCATATCTTTATCTCTTATCGGTACGTTCATTCTAACATATATTTGTGGCTCATGTCCAAACAGAGGATTAAACAATGTCTCATCACTGCTATCAATTACTTTAAACTCTGCGTACTCACCACGAACATTGATAAACCAAATATTCAGTGTTATAATCCATGGTGTAACAGGAGATGGTGGCAGGATTGGTAAACCTGTTGGTCCAAGTGTACAAGTATTCCTCAGTTTCAATGCGTAAAAGTCTTCATCACTGCCAAAACTAGCCTTTTCAAAAGGATCTAGATAATTTGGATACTGATCAATCGCAAGACGCGTAGTCTCACTCCATTGAAAAGCACCATCGTCATCATTGTGAGTAAGATTAATATCAAAACCAAATGGAATTGCAAACTGATTTTTAAGAGCATCCATT
>CAZXHI010000019.1:0-5810 GCA_964640555.1 uncultured Thermoplasmatales archaeon
ATTGTTTCTACAAATTACGACAGTGCTATTTTCTAGCCATACATCGAAGATGGAATTGGAGGTAGTGTCGGAGCCGTTGGTTTTGATTGTTTCATGAATTGTCTTATGTCTTTCTCTATTCCCTCTGCTGCCTCATAAAGAGGTGCAGGATCGATTTTTATTCCCGGAAGGATTACATCTAATTTTTCTAATAGATTTCCTGCAGCTCTTGAATCTGGATAAGATGCATGTGCCTCTGACAACAGACAGACAACATCCCGATTCATAAGAGCACCGCTATAGAGAAGGACGCCAGTGACACCGGCGATCATTCCCTCCCGTGTTTGTTTAATATTGTACTTTTTAAGGACATGCTTCATTAAAGGAGTGCTACCCACGCCATACACTTGTAAATTCTTTTTATTTTTTTCATCCATTGCATGTGTTCCTTCTAATGCCATAATCACTTTGCAATTTTTTTCCTCTGACCAATCAAAGATTTTATCAACTAACGGTTTTATAATATCCAATGGAGGCATGAACTCAGAAATTATCACAGCAAGTTGTTCACAAGAGTTATCAGGTCCACACGTCTTCTTCCCAGCATATATTCTCACAGGGGGAGAAGGGTTTGAATTATGTATCACCGTGGCCGGCATGAAATGTTTTGAGACAATCGACCCGATCTCTTTAAGTTTTAACGAGTCGATGATAAAACGCCCTGCTATAGAGCTGATCAATCCCACCGTCGGAAATGCAATTACAAGCATAGAATTCGAAAGATCTATTTTTTTATATTCCAATATAGTGATATCTTCCATGTTTACCAAAACCCGATAGATTTCGTATACTTAAACATTGTTTGAGATGATTTTTTCAAAAAACATGGATATTTGTACTATCAACACAAGATTTTTATCAGTTTCATAGAAAGAAGTTGTCCATATTTACCCATCATCTCAAAGATCACATTCTTCCAGATATTTAAGAATATCCATTTATTCCTCTTCATGAGCTAGAGATACAGTAAGCATATCTCCCTCACAAGGAAACTCTATGGTCCCGTATTTTCCTCCCCCGCCAGAGTTAATAACAGCTTTACCCTCACGAAAAGCCTGTATTGCTTCAGTAACCGCGGGAACGGTAACCTTCGCTATGTCACAGACATCTACATCAAGTAGTATATTTATCTCACTTCCAAATTCAGATACTAATTCACCCCATCTTCTTGATGTCGTCTCTGTAAACGGGTTGCGTTGACCTACGGCCTTTGTAATAATTTCAGACAAGGGAATAAGATGAACATATGGAGGTCTATGATCAGGATGTTGTGGTTCGGTAAAAGTGGCCTGCTCAGTAATTTTATCCTTTAATCCTTTCTTTATCCGTTTTCCACAACTGCATTTCCAATTTCTCTGCATAGCTTCCTCAAGTGTATAATGAGTATGACAAGAGACACATGCAGATTCGTTATATTTTCCTTCTTGCGGTGGCAAACCAACATTTAAAACTGGTTTATTTCCACCGGTTCGTAAAATTGCTTTTTTAATCTCGTTAAAAGTGACATCCCTTACCTCAAACCTAGTAAACTCCCGTGCAAATCTCACTGGATGTGGGCTATGACTATCCGAGTTTGTCAAAAAAGTCAGCCTGTGCAATTCCTGTATTTTGTCAGCATAATCCGAATCAGCGCTTAGCCCTAACTCAACAAACGAAACATAATCAGCAAGGTCACCATAGCATTCCCTTAGAGAACCATAATGAGCGTAAATACCAGTCCATGGCGTGAAAGCATGGGCGGGACCAACAAGAGCACCAACCTCTCTAGCAATAGATGCAAGTTCTTCGCCACCCATATGTACATTCGGCCTACCATCAATCTCAAGGTTCTTGGAAAAATGTTTTATTATTCTTTTAAACTCTTCAACAGCGGAAAAACTTGGAAAATATAACAGATGATGAACGTGATTTTTAGTTTCAATTTCGGTGCTGAGAATAAAACGTGTTCCATTAAGTTCTAAAGTGCCATCATCAACCACATTACAGGTTTTTATCTCCCTCATCCACCCACTATGAAGACAATCACCAGTGCCTACAATGTCAATTCCCTTACGAGGTGCTTCCAAGGAAATCGCCTCAATATTTATTTTGTTACTCGTACTACTAGGGATTTCAACAGTTATTTTATCTCCTGGGGCCCTAGAAAAATAAGAATGAATATGTAGATCAGCATTGATTATCATAATTTCCCTTCTTTTAATTTATAAAGTTCACTCTTTTTTTTGTTCTTCTGAATCAATAGGTTTTGGAAGTTTTATTTCTTCCGCTTCTTCATTTGGTGCTTCAAGCGGTTCTTCTGACGATTTTTCAGGTTTTACTTTTTTAGATTTATCCGACACCCTTTCCTTAAAAAATGATGTCTTTGCAATAATTTCCATAATACCTGCAACAAGTAGTATGATGGCAGCAACCAAAAGTAACTGTCCACCCAAACCAAGTCCCCACTGAAACAATATCTGACCGCTAATCCCTGATTCATATACAGGAATTGTCTTCTGACCACCAAATGGAGCACTAGAAATAGAACCTAAGATTTCTTCCACAGTTGCATCGGCATTACCATCTGCAACAGAACCAAAAGGAATCATACCTAGTGCCATGATTACAGTCAATATTATGATGACAGGAATAAGGAGTTTTATACCGCGAGTTATGTACTTCCTCCCAAGTTTTTTACTACTGGAAATTCCAATAGTTGTCAGAACGAGAAAAACAAGACCTAAGCCGATGAATAACGAAAATGGAATTGACAACGAACCAAGCTGAACAGGGCCGCTACTTGGGTCAAGGAGATTTATCTTGATCCCATCAATCCCGTCTATGGCTATCATGTCTACCGTGCCCGCGGTTTCAAAATCCTCTACATTTATGTTAATTGAGACAACATACCACAAATTAAACAACCCAAAAACCGCAATTATGATACCAACAATACAGAGAATATTGCCAATACTTTTGATGTTGAATCCATCGATATAAAACATTGAGACAATACGTGGACCAAGACCATGTTTTTTATGACGCCGGTAAATACGAAAAACAATTAAACTGATAGAAACAGCAGTCAAGATGAGAAATATAATTACAATATTGTAAAGGAACCATTCAAACAAGAAGATATTGTTGTCGGCTGGGGAAAGACCATTGCCCCAATCAACCGGGCTACTCCACATGAAACCGTTCTCTCGGTACATTGGACCCTGTGGCCCAACTTTTCCACGAAATACATCGTCATAACTGTCAAACTCTCCCCACCTTCCAGCAAAATTAAGCCAATCCTGTGATTCAAGTAACTCTAAAGTATATTCTCCAGATTCTAGTATTTTTCCGTTAGCGCCAACTATATCACTTGCTATTCCAACTTTTCCAGAATAGGAACGGAGATAATTTGCATGACTGCCACGTGCAACATAAACCTTAACATGATCCCCATCTCGTTCAACCTGATCCCATGTTGCTCTCTGGCCACCATGGTGTTGACTATACATGACATCGGTTGGTGTTCCATCAGAAAGAACGACTTGAACCATCTCCCAATCACCCTCATGCTGATTCAACTCACCCTTATTGAAGGCGTAAAACATCCAATATTGAACAACTGTCGTTCCACCACTTTGATGAATATGGCAATAAACCCTGTATCCTAACGTGCTAAGTTTGTTTTGATAGTCTTGTATGACATTCTCATCATCAGTAGTGCCAAGCACATTGTCTAAATAATAATCATCGGTAACATACACTGAAAGATCCAAATCAGATGGCGACTCGTCAATTAATAAGGGTTCATCTCCAGTAAATTGATATAAATATGAATCATCAATATGATACAAAACATCTACAGGATAGCATGTCTCATCTTGCTCAAAGTACAATATGGGGGCATACTGTTCTGCAATATTTTCGTCACTCTGGGCCACACCACCCATAGCTCCCAAAAAGAGAAACGAAATCAACAATGGTACAACAATCAGAATTTTATACACACCAGAAAAATTTCCGCGTTTAAATGACTTTTTTCTCACAATACCCCCACACACAACTTAATAAATTGCTATCGTTCCTTGGATATTTAACACTTTATCAAAAAAAGAAGTAAAAACCAAGCGAATTTTCTACCATTTCAGATAGTAACGTTTATTAGTGTTTGCTCCATATGGAAAGTAGCGAAATTCGGCGTTGGTGATGGGACAAAAAAATTCCTAAAAAAACTAACTGAATTAGTGTATATACTCAATCCGATGTGAATAACCATGAGCAAAGAAGAAACTAAAACCAATGGAAACTATGATACAGATTCCATACAAGTCTTAGAAGGTCTTGCAGCTGTAAAGCAAAACCCCGCAATGTACATAGGCAGTACAGATGAAAGAGGGCTCCATCATCTTGTTTATGAGGTAGTTGATAACGCCATCGATGAAGCACTTGCAGGGTACTGCACAAAGACTCAGGTCATCCTAAATAAAGATGGAACCGTAACAGTTACTGATAACGGCAGAGGGATACCTGTAGCAATGCACAAAAAATACAATAAATCAGGTGTAGAACTAGTTATGACTACACTTCATGCTGGGGGTAAATTCGACAATGAAGCATACAAAGTATCAGGTGGTCTACATGGCGTTGGCGTATCCTGTGTGAATGCTCTCAGCGAATGGCTTGAAGTAAAAGTCAAAAGAAATGGAATAGAATACTATCAAAAATATGATCATGGTTTCACTGTTGCGCCCTTAAAGGAAATTGGCAAATCAGAAAAAAATGGTACAACAATTATTTTTCTCCCAGATCCTGAAGTGTTTGAAACAGTAGACATAAACTATGAAACCATCGTAACCAGATTAAAAGAGCAGGCATATCTCAATGCAGGTTTGGAAATTGAAATCACTGACGAGCGCAGTGGAAAAAGTGAAACGTTCAAGTATGATGGTGGTATCAGTGAGTTTGTCCAACATATCAACAGAAACAAAACACCACTTCATCCAGAACCTATATATCTAAAAGCCGAGAAAAAAGACGTGGAAGTAGAAATAGCAATTCAATATACTGATGGTTACACAGAAAATATTTTTACTTTTGCCAATAATATAAACACCCACGAAGGGGGAACACACCTATCTGGTTTTAAAGGAGCGCTTACCCGAGTTCTTAACGATTATGGAAAGAAAAACAAATTATTTGATAGCGAAAATTTCAGTTTAAGTGGAGAAGACTGCAGGGAGGGAATCACCACAGTCATCTCATGTAAAGTTAGACATCCGCAATTCGAGGGGCAGACAAAAACAAAACTCGGTAATTCTGAAGTTCGTGGAATCGTCGAAAGTCTAACAAATGAGAAACTAAGTGAATTTTTTGAAGAAACGCCGGTTGTTGCACGAACAATCATTGATAAATCAGTAACAGCAAGTCGTGCACGTGATGCAGCGCGTAAAGCACGTGAACTAACCCGCCGTAAAGGACTTCTAGAATCTTCAGCACTACCTGGGAAACTAGCTGATTGCTCAAGCAGAGATCCTAGTAAAACAGAACTTTATATTGTGGAGGGAGACAGCGCAGGAGGCTCGGCAAAACAAGGCAGAGATCGTGAATTTCAGGCCATCTTACCACTCAGAGGTAAGATTCTTAATGTTGAAAAAGCTCGTATGGATAAAATCCTAAAAAACAATGAAATCCTTGCTCTCATCACGGCTACTGGAACTGGTATCGGTGAGGAGTTTGATATTGAAAAAGCCCGATATCATAAGATAATCATCATGACTGATGCTGATGTCGATGGA
>CAZXHI010000020.1:0-13742 GCA_964640555.1 uncultured Thermoplasmatales archaeon
CATTTCTATAACACAATTCCAACTATAAATCCAATTAGACCAAGACCTGCCGCTATTCTTATCAATTCTGTTGTTTTACCCGCACTTTGTATATCCCTAAGAGACAGAAACACTGCATAGATGCCAATGAGATCTATAGGAATAATAAATAACAGATACCATATGCTTAGAATGTTCCAAAGGAAAGGGAGAGGTGTTAGAAATAAAGTCACAGCTATAAGTAGACATCCAACATACGTGGCAGATTTCTCCCCAATTTGCATTGGAAGAGTTGTTCGTATGAGTTTATCGCCTTCAATATCACGAACATCCATCAATATTTCTCTACCGGTTACAATAAAGAAGATTATAGCCGAGAATATCAGGGAATTCTGAGGTTGCCCAACAGCGGCACCACCGAAAACAAAAGATATCGAAGAAACGAAACCAACGACCATGTTTCCTACAATGCCTTGATTTTTGAAAAATTTCTCGTACAAAACAAGGAGAAACATACTAAAGATAGCTATTGCAAAACACAATATATTAATGGCAAAAGAGATAGCTAATGCAATCAAAAAGAATAGTGTCGCGGAATACAAAGCTTCTCTTGCAGTTATCTTCCCAGAGGGAACAGATCTGTTTGGATGACTCACTTTATCTACTTCTAAATCTAAATAATCATTAAGGATCATACCTCCTGCTGTTGCAAAAAAAACGACAAGTACAGCAAGAAATAAATTAATTGGATCATACACTGATTCACTTACCATACCACCAACAAAAACACATACCATGGCTAAAGGGGTAGTTTCTGGCCTTATCAATGTAACAAATGCCTTTATCTTATCAAATGATGAATGTTTCATATGTTATCCTCAGTTGTTGTCAGATTAAACATCAGACAATCTAAACTGTATCTACTATATTTATATAAATATTATTAATAATTTGCGGAAAATGTGGGGGAATAGCTTTGAAACATTGATTATGAATGGCAATGCATCTATCATTTATTCCTACGTAAACATTTCAGACGGCTGCTATTAATGGCCCACTCATACAGTTCAAAGTTATGATCGCCAATGAGTATCTCTTCACCAATTTTATATTTTTTTCGTGTGGTCCAATCGGTAAAGGATTTTTTAACCACATATTTTTTAAGATTTCCCCCAGGCATATCGTTCAGTTTTGCCCCTGGAGTTTTTAACAGTTCTTTTTGATGCTGGAGTCTAGATGCAGAATAATTCCCCTTGTACGTTATGATAGACGTATTGGTCATTAAAAACGTCGTATCAATAACATTATCTAGGAATCTTCGATCATGAGAGACAACAATTACCGTTCCACTAAAGGAATTAAGAGCCCCTTCAATGGCCATTTTTGATTCTAAATCCATGTGATTTGTTGGTTCATCAAGAATGAGAAAATTATATGGCTGCATGATTAATCTAAGAAAAGCCAATCGAGCACGTTCCCCTCCTGAAAGTTTCCCCGTCTGATTATACACAATGGTTCCTCTAAAATTGAACTGACCGAGCAGCGCCTTTGCATCAGTTTCCTTAAGATCATTCTGATCTCTTAAAATCTCCTCGATAAGGGTATTATCTAGATTTAATGATAAGTGCCCCTGATCAAAATATCCCCATCTTGCACCACGACTAATGTTAAGTATGCCACTATCTGGCTTTTCGGCACCGGTAATCATCTTTAAAAGAGTTGTCTTACCACATCCATTAGGTCCAATGAGCCCTATCTTTTGCCCCGATAGAATCTCAAAGCTAACGTCATTCAAAATCAGAGTGTCGCCAAAACTTTTACTAAGATTACCACCATCTGCAATATTCTTGCCAGATTTGAAAACGTTCTTAAAATGGAATCTTAACAGATAGTCTTTGATAATGGGATTTTCCACATGTTGTAATTTCTTTAACCTCTTCATTTTGCTTGATATCTGAGAATCAAATCTGTTACGACGTGACATCTTCTCAATAGATGCCTTGCGTCGTTTTATATCAGCCTGGGTCTTAGTATATGCCTGATACTTGAGATGTTGTCGGAGGTTGCTTTGTTCTTCATATTCCTCGTAGGTAGCATCAAATATTTCTATGCGTCCATTTTTCATCTCAAATACCCTATCAACAAGATCATCCAAAAGATATCGATCATGCGAAATTATCATAATTGCACGCGGAAAATCAACCAGTTGTCTTTCCAACCATTCAATTGTTTCAATGTCAAGATGATTTGTTGGTTCATCAAGTAAAAGAAGATCACATTCTTGAGATTGCGCCAAAACACTAGCCAAGGCAAGTTTTTGACGTTCTCCACCAGAGAGAGTGCTAATTTTTGAATCTAGCAACAGTTTCCCCGATCCAATTCCCTCAATAATATCTATTGCATCTTCGAGACGTGAAGTATCATCGACTCGCCCATCAGACATCTGAAGTTTTTGAATTTTCTCAAGTATTTCCTCATATTCGGACGAATCATAGATTGCAGGATCTTCTAACTGTGATTCATATGATTTGATCTGTTGTTGAATACTATCTGTTTGTGTCGCCTGTACTAAAAATTGATGGGCAGTTAAATTCTGGGATCGTATAGCTGTTTGTTCCAAATATCTAACCTGGATATTATCTTTAAACCATAATTCTCCATCGTTTGGCCTTATAAGTCCTAAAAGAATTTTAAAAAGTGTAGTTTTCCCACAACCATTTGGTCCAATTATCCCAATACAGTTATCCGGCATCACTTCAAAGGAGGCATTATCAAATAATAGTTTACTCTCAATTGTCTTTGATAAACCGCGGGTTCGAATTAAGACGTCCATTTATATGACCATAAATTTCTATTGTAAAACATTTTAGATTTTCATGTTTAGTTTTCTTTTAATCTCTTTTTCATAAATGATTCTATGTTGTCAAATGCTCTTTCTAGCGTTTCCATCTGCGGCAGAATAACTGCCCTAAAGTGTCCTTTGCCATAGATGGAGGAAAAACCTGAACCATGAACAACCAAAACGTGTTCCTCATGTAGAAGATCCAAAGTAAATTCTTTATCGTCCTTCCAAATTCCTTTATTCATAGCTTCGATCTTTGGAAATATATAGAAGGCCCCTCCTGGTTTTGTGGTAGAGATACCCTCTATTTCGTTTAAACGTTTATATGAAAAATCACGGCGCTCTCTTAATTTTTTATTCATCTTTTCAATGTGATCCTGTGGGCCTTTTAACGCCTGGATGCAAGCACGTTGACAAACAGAGTTCGCACATAATCGTGAACGAGCTATACGCATAAAAGCCTCTTCTATCCTATCAAGTTCACCAGAATGATAAAACATTACATATCCCATCCGCCATCCTGGTACTAAGTAAACTTTTGAGAAACCGTTAAATGTTATGATGGGTACATCTTTAGCAAGTGTTGCTGTTGCATGTTGCTCTCCATCAAATGTTATGTCATCATAAATCTCATCAGATATAACTGGGATGTCATACTCACCTGCAATATCAATAATTTCTTTTATAACTTTTTTTGAGTATAAGGCACCTGTTGGATTATTGGGATTTATAATCACAATACCTTTAGTACGATTTGATATCCTTTTACGAATGTGTTCTACGTCTGGTTGCCAACCTTCGTCCTCAATGCATCGATAGGCTATTGGTTCTGCATCATTGAAACGTGTGATAAGCCCATATTGCGGGTACGTGGGACCAGGTATCAAAAGCTCATCACCAGGATCAAGTGAGGCATTAAGAAGGATTTGAAGGGATTCAGTAACACCTGTGGTAATGCAGATATTTTCAGGATTGTAAGTGACGCTGTTTCTCCTACGTTCACGTTCAACTATTGCACTTCTAAGCTCAAGATATCCTTCTGAAAGTGAATATCCATTATGCCCTTCATTGGCAGCTTCATAGAGCGCATCTTTCATATGTTGGGGAGTGTCAAAATCATATTTGTTCGGGTCACCTATGTTAAGATGCAAAACTTTTATACCTTTTTTTTCTAACTCCTTTGCAGGCAATACCACATCTCTTATGGCGTAAGAAACACCGTGGGAACGCTTAGACGCTTTAATCATAGATATCGTGACATGGTATCCACAAGAGTAATAAATATTTGATGGTGAAAAAGTATTTTAAATAATCTGTTAAGAATTGTACCATTGCTAACAAATCATCAGATTCAATACTGATTCTAGATGAGATTACTATCTATACTCTCAGAAGATCCGCTGGCAGTCAATAGCTCCTGTAAAGCCTTATGGTATTTTTTAGGTTGAGAATCAAGAAGTTTCTTTGCAGGCTCCTTTAGAAATTCGCCGTACTCTATCTCTATCTGCGAATATTTCCACTTCTTGTCTTTGCCTTTTTCAAAAACCAGCAAAAATGCATATGCAAGTGATTTTCCCTTAGGATTATCTGGTCTTTTTTTTATTTCTGCGAGGGTTTTTTTCTCCCCAAATGTTTTGTATGTCCTTGCAATATGATCAGCAAAGTTGGCCAAAGGTGGAAGCGACTTATATTTTGGAAGTTGAGACAATATCTGCTGCCGCTCCTCATATTTAAAGACAACCTCTAAAATATCAGATGGTGTATCATCAAGAGAAAAGAACTTCTCTGCCATTTCCTCATCACCAAGTATTGAATCGATGGCATCCAAACCATATTTTTTCCAGAAAATTTCAAGTACCTTGTTAGGAGTTACCTTGTTCAATACAACAGGTTCTTCAATCTTTTCAAGAATAAATTCCAATCCCCTCTGTTCAAATTTGTTTGGCTTTAGCACTTTTATGAATTTACTTATATCTGTTCCATAGGAGATACCATCAAGTACCAATAATTTTTCTTCAGACTGTTTAAGTGATTCTTCCTGTCCCTCCTTATTCTTTCTGATAAATTGAAGATCAGTCAACTTACCGGATAGGTAATCATCCAAGTACTGTGTTTCTTGCTCAGATGTGGATTCATTTTGTTTTACGACCTGGCCAATTACATCTATTGAAAAATCATTTGATATATCTGCTTCTATAAGATATTTAGTTACATTAAAAATTGTATTCTTCGTTGATTTGGCGCAATCCTCACATACTGCAATAGAGACATCTGCAGATTTCCAATATATTTTAAGATAATATTTTTTCAAAAATTGTTTCTTTTTTACGGCTTCTACCTTAATATCTCCGCAGGTTGCAACACCACTTTTATATGAAAAACCTGTTTTACCAATTACAAAATCAATAAACTCTCCAGGAGGTTTTGCCTCTGAACCAGTAGAAGTAAATCCATTGTCCCATGAATATATATGCAATCTTCTTTTCAACGCCACGTCTTTTATACCAAGCAATCTTAATATGGGATCATCAAAATGTTGTACTGCAATGAGTTTTTCTCTATCTGCTTTCCCCCTCTGTGCATAAGTTATGTCCCCAGTAGGTATTTTTGCAACAGCAAGGTAAGGTGCTTTTTCAGAGTGAGCAATCAGAAGTGTTCCTGCAAGGGCCCCATCAAGGCCTCGTTTATTCGACAACTTCTCAAGTTTTTTAGAGTCATCGCTAAATCTATCAACTTTATCCAAGCTTTTTTTTATTTTTTCAAAATATTTTCGAGAGTAGTCATCTGTATAATCAGGCAATATAAGATATGGATCTTTTTTTAACTTTTTCGCATTTTCTACAAGTCTTTTTTCCAGTGATTTAGCAGCAGTTCTTGCAAAGGTTCTTGCTCTTCTCATTTTTTTTGCCATTATAAAAACCCTATCATGAGAGAATATTAAAGTATGTCGCCCTCATGATTAGAAAAATTATTATTATAATTACTAGTTAACAATTACATGATAGAGTTAAGGATAAGGTGAATTAGTATGGCTAAAAGTAGTAAGAAACAAATTTATGAAGATGAATTGAAGGTTATCGCTGAGCTACAAAAAAATGCAAAGGAAAGTATCGACATCATAGCCAAAAATTGTGGTTATTCGAGGCAGAAAGTATGGAGAATCATCAATAGATTAGAAGAAAATAAAACGATTTGGGGATATGCTGCAGTAGTTAACGAGGAAAAACAAGGACTAAAAAGCTATATGATTCTAATCAAAAGAACAACCTTACCACTTGATGAAAAACTGGCTGATAAAATAATTACACGACAATTGGAGAACTCGGCATCAAAAATAGATATTAAAATTGAATACAGCATATTTACTCATGGTACTTTTGACTGGGTTATATGTTTCGAAGCAAAAGATATGAAACAAGCAAAAAAATTCTGCGAGGTTGTTAATGAGATTTATTGGGGATATATCGCAGAATTACATATGATGGAGGCTTTGTTTCCAATCAGGAGACAAGGAATATTAAACCCAGAAATACAAAAGCTAAAAGAATTCGTATAAAGAAACATCGTATTTGGAATTGCAGTTAGGCGGATTAGAATGAAATGTATGGTATGTGAATATCTTAGAAAAAGAAAGGACAAGAAAACAAAGCAGGATGAACCAGAGGAAAACAAGGATAAGTAATGTGACTTTTTCCGCCTTAGCTCAACAACATCAATTGATTCTATACTGATTTTGTCCCCAGGCTAGAAGGTATATAGGTTGCATACTTGTTTTGGAATTTCACATACATAGCTGCCATCAATCTCACGAAGTTTACATCCCATATTGAAAATCATGTGAAATTATATATGAATAGTTATGTTTATGGGGTTGCATAATATGTCAGAAAAAATAAACTCTCCGTCAATGAGTGTATATGAAACCATACTCTCAAGGAGATCGATAAGACGCTTCCAACAAAAACCGATAAATACAGAACTTCTTAGAAAGTTTGTTAATGCTGCAAGGGTAGCACCGTCTGCCGCTAATCTTCAACCTCTAGAATTTTTCATCTTGACTGAAAAGGATCTGTGCTCTAAAATCTTTGAGAAAATAGGTTGGGCAGGATATATAAAACCGGCATGGAAACCAGGCGAGAACGAACGGCCAACTGCATATATCGTCATACTTGTTAAGGACATTACCAACAAATATTATCCAAGAGATGTTGGCCTGGCTTCGGAGAATATTGTACTTGCAGCTGAAGAAGAGCACATTGGAAGTTGTATTCTGTGCAAAATTGAAAAGGAAAAGATCCAAGAGATGCTTAAAATCCCAGATACATTGCATGTCGATTCGTTGATTGCATTAGGTTATAAAGCGGAGCAAGCAGTTGTGGAGGATTTCAAAGATTCTGTCAAGTATTGGAGAGACAAAAACGAAGTTTTACATGTCCCAAAACGAAAGTTAGAAGACATAATTCATGTAAATGAATTTTAAAGGGTGAAGAATAGAAGAGTTGATGCTATTTTACATAGATAATCATGTGTCTTTTCATGTTGAAGGTCAACAGATAACAAATTAGGATTGACTGACAGACATAAATTAACATATTTTTAAAAATTTAAATAAGAGAAATGTATGGGAGGTGCCCAATGATAAATGAAACAACGATAGTTGAACTCATCTGGATAATCATCTTGACAATTTATACTGTATCTATTACGTTCCTGACAAAAAAGACTTATGATTTAATGGTAAACAAAGGTATTAAAAAAAAAGATGCAGTTTATTATAACAGAAAATTAGTCCACATATTTGCTGGAGGCGTTATTGCCCTAATAGTTCCCATTGTGTTTTCCTCTTCCATCTATCCTTTGTTCTGCGGTCTATCTATAACAATAATCACCTACCTTTCTCACAAAAGGAGGAGGGGGAAAATGCTTTACTGGTTTCAGACAGAAGACAATCTAAATGATGTCAGCTTTTGTTTTATGTGGGGCATTACTATATTTGTTCTGTGGGAAGTTATGGGAGCTATGGGAAACACAGGTGCACCTTGGATAGCAATCATACCTGCAGTATTCGTGTCATTTGGCGATGGCGTAACTGGAATTGCAAGAAATGTTTTATTCAAAAAAAGGACAAAGCACCCTATTGGCAATGTATTCATGGCAGCCGTGTGCATCCCTTTGGGCTATTTTTTAGCGGGATTTGGGGGAATTGCAATCGGGGGAGTCATAGCTGCTATTGTAGCATCAACCATGGAAAGATATGAATTTGGACCTATAGATGACAATATATTGATAACCATCAGCTCATCAATAGTTCTCTATATGTTTATCCTCTAATTGTTGCCAATATCGCTTAGACCACCTCACATAATAAATGTATGAATAGGAATTATTTCAACGCATTCTTGTGATTTATATAATAAGTATAATGCAGGGGAAGGGATTTGAACCCTCGGACCTCTGCAGGACAAGGCCCTGAACCTTGCGCCGTTGACCAGGCTTGGCTACCCCTGCCTGAAAAAAAGCAATTAGATATGTGTTATTTTAGTTTGTCGTGTTTATTTATGCGTACAGTTTAAATATTTCCTTAAGTATTGCCCCCATCTAACAATATGGCCCGGGTAGTGTAGCCTGGTAACATATGGGACTGTGGATCCTCTGTGCCGGGTTCAAATCCCGGCTCGGGCCCTTTAGTTCGAATCCCAATATAATATTACCTCTACCTAATATGCGATCTTCCTGTTCATAAAACATCAACAAAAATCATATCAAGAACAATACCCCTAAATCCCTGTTCTATTAATCATTCCATTTTCTAACATCATTATTTTGTCCGATGGATGTGAGGATGACAAAGTCTAGTATCTTACTGTTCGTTATTTCTTTATCCCATGTATGCATCCTATTATATTTCCTTTCTTATCAAGTTTATGGTCACCTACAGCAATTACTTTGAAAGGATAGGTGCAGACACTGGTGTCTTCATCTTGGAACTTACATTTAATACATTTCATTCAATCACCTTAAATGTCTCCAACCACCAGGAGTCATTTTTTCAACAATTAATCCGCCGTCGGAATCCACTGAAAGCCTGTAATCTTTAGAATTCTCGTACCCCAGCGGTCCTTCAACTGCTGTTGTAAGTTGTAACAGTTCATTATCTTTTAGTATCAATTCTTTAACAGTTTTCTCTCCCCGATTTTTCCTTTTCATCTTATCCATAAATGATCGCGTTATTTATTTATCTTTTTCAGAAAACTAACTAAGTGTCCTTGCTTCAATTAGCAGGCAGCTGCAGTGAAACCGCCATGTCCAGTTCCTACGATTGTGATGTTCATTTCTTTTTTTCCTTAGATAGGTGTTTAAGTAAGAATTTTAGAAATATGATACCTCTACGTAGATAGTCATTATAAAGCACATGTTTGTTTAGGTTACTCAATAAAACTCAATCAATGTTCATTGGGAAGTGATACTATATGATAAAAATAAAAGTAGAAAATATTGTAGCGTCTACTGTGTTTGCAGAGAAATTAGACTTAGATGTTATATCACAATCACTGGAAGAAACCGAATATGAACCAGAACAATTTCCTGGTTTAGTTTATAGATTAAAAAATCCGAAGACAGCTACGCTTCTCTTTACAAGCGGCAAGGCCAACTGCACAGGAGCAAAGAACATCGAAGATGTACGTAAGACTATTGACATAATAGCGGAGAAACTAAGAGAACTAGGTATGGACATACATAAGAATCTGGGAATAGTTGTTCAGAATATGGTGGCTACAGCAAATCTCGGAGGGGAGCTAAATCTTACTGAAACAGCTATAGGTTTAGGTCTTGAAAATATTGAATATGAACCTGAACAATTCCCAGGGCTTGTTTATCGAATAAAGGAACCTAAAGTAGCTCTGCTGCTCTTCTCCTCAGGTAAAATAGTCTGTGCTGGTGCAAGAAATACAGAGGATGTATCAAAAGCAGTTGAGAAGCTATCTGAAGAGCTTTCTTCCTTGGGACTTCTTCACTAAATGTCCTTTCTCCCATTTTAACTACAATGAAACATTTTTTTTGATAACAGCATATCACCTAATATTTACTAAAGAACCTGGTGCGTGACTGAATCAGAATATCTAGGGCGGAATCAAATAAATTTTTTTTCCGCATCCAACAGGTTTTTTAAATCAGGTTTTCCACCACGGGCTTTTGAAAGAGCCGCCTTCATCATCTTCTTTTCTCTCTGCTCGTATATATTATCAATGATTCTCTTGATGATTTGAATTTCTCCCTCTGGTATTTCACCAGAGTCTTCTAGATGTTCTAAAGTTTCAGAATAAAAATTACTGTCGATCTTTGTAAGCAACGGGGTTTTTTCTTCCATCATTTGGATTTTTCTAATAATCTTATAAGTGGTATCATCGGCATTCATTTTTTATCTATAAGATAGTATCATAAAACACATTAAAATAAATATGTACTTTTCTCTTATCTTAGATTTTAAAGTTAATCAAAAATGTAAAATGCATCTAATATTTTTGACTGGTGAGTCTACTGACTAATCTTTTCACTATTAGTATTTTGGCGATAAACTCAATCTCTTTCGCCTCTTGTTCACTTGAGATATTCCCCGCGATTAACATCAGGTAATTTGTTCTTTTTTTGCATATAAATGGGTTATTGTACATGCGTTATCAAAAAAACTTCAGGGATAGACATTTATATAAAGCAGATTATTTCTCCCTTTTTACCGTAGGTTAGACTAATAGAGTAGCATAGGTCTGGTTTAAATTGACAGAAAATAAAAAGAAACAGAAAATAGAGGAAACTGTTAAATGCCCCGAATGCGGGAGTACATATCTTAGCAGGGATCATTCTAGGGCAGAATTAGTATGTAAGAATTGTGGACTTGTTATTGACGAGGATTTCATTGATTATGGTCCCGAGTGGCGTGCGTTTGACAGTAACCAACGTGAAAAAAGAGCACGAACAGGAGCTCCAATGACCTATACGATTCATGATAAAGGTCTCAGTACAACGATAAGCTGGAAAAACCGAGATTCTTACGGAAAATCAATTCCTACAAGAAACAGGGCACAGTTGTATCGTCTAAGGAAATGGCAAAGAAGAATTAGAATCAGTAATTCCACAGAGAGAAACCTGGCAACTGCTCTTTCTGCACTTGACCGTATGGCATCAGGCATGGGTCTCCCTAGGACCGTCAGAGAGACAGCTGCTATGATTTATCGTAAAGCTGTATTAAAAAAGCTCATACGCGGTAGAAGCATAGAGGGTGTATCTGCTGCTGCACTTTATGCTGCATGCCGACAGTGTAACGTACCAAGAACCCTTGATGAAATAAGTAATGCATCAAGTATGTCAAGGAAGGATATTGGCAGAACCTATAGATATATCACCCGTGAGCTGGGATTGAAATTGATGCCAACCTCTCCGCAGGATTATATCCCAAGGTTTTGCAGTGAGTTGAAGCTCAGCGCTGATGTGCAAGCGAAGACGTTGGATATAATAAAAGGGGCTGCGGATCGAGAACTTACCAGTGGACGTGGTCCAATAGGTATTGCCGCTGCATCTTTGTACATTGCAACAATACTTTGTGGTGAACGAAGAACACAAAGGGAAGTAGCAGAGGTGGCGAGTGTAACAGAGGTTACCATACGGAATCGCTATAAAGAGCTTGCTGAGAAACTGGATATTGATGTTATATTGTAGGTTTACGATTCTACCTGTTTACTTTTCTTTTTGGTTGTGAGATATATCTCAATTGAGGATACATTGGACGTTCTACCTTCCTCGTTGGTGAGACTTTCAGTACTAATTTTTATGTCTTTTACCTTTGCATCTTTTACAAACCTGTTTCTTACAATTTCTGCAGTGTCTACCGCCCTGCTTATTGCTCTACCTCTAGCTTTTATTACAACCTCGTCTGAACCGCTCATGTTGAACTGTGTTACAACTGCAAGTACATAGCTCATCGGGGGTTTATTTCCAACATATATAGTGTTCTCATCTTTTTTTCCTTCTTCCGTTGTTTTTTCTACCATAGTTTTCCTTCTCCTTTTTGAACGCTTTTTTGACTGTGCCTGTTCCTTTGCTTAACTAATGAGACTGCATCTTATCATATAAATATTTTCATGTGAACTGAACATTTTTGGCCTATTATGCTTATTAAGGGTTGTATCTGGATTAATTTTGCCCATTTTTCAACTTACCTTTAGATATGACAAAAATTAAAATCGTTGTGCCCAGATGGGCACAACAGAGCATACATTCGAACCAAGACACAGGAGGTAAAACAGGGTCGACGTTATATTAGGAGATTTCGCGGGGATAAATATATGAAAGCATCAATGAAACATGGAAGTTTGGATTGTTGTCACTGTTTTATAGAGGTGTGCTTCAATATGTAAGAGCAGTTTTTGGTAATTCATAGAGGAACGTTTCGCAAAGATCGTAGGAGATACATTGGAACGAATGTACTTCTGTTACTAAAAGGCAACAACCCTTAACGAGCGCTATAGTAGGTCGATAATATTTTTTCTACAGGGTTAGATATTCTTTAGTAAAAACAGTGTTGTTTGTCTGATTGGATGTTAGGATGATTAAAAAATATTTTAAACCATATTGTTAATACCAATTATTATCACATGATTGGTACAATAATCAATGTAATAGCAATAGTTATCGGAACTATAGTAGGAATGATTTTAAAAACAAAGCTACCTGATAGAATAACCTCAACAATTTTTCATGGAATTGGATTATTTACAATATTTCTTGGAATATCAATGGCATTGAAAACAAATAATTTTTTCTTACTGATATTAAGCATAGTTATTGGATCACTTATTGGTAGTATCTTAGATATTGATAAACATGTAAATAATTTTTCAGAATGGTTAAAAACAAAGGTAAAATCAAAAAATGAAAGATTTACTGAAGGTTTCATCACAGCATTCTTATTGTATTGTATGGGATCTATGGCAATTCTAGGATCAATTGAAGAAGGATTGGGGAACACTCCAAATCTTTTATTATCCAAATCAGTTTTAGATGGTTTTTCATCTATGGCATTAGCATCTTCACTTGGAATTGGTGTGATGTTCTCAGTAATACCTTTAATGATTTATCAGGGAGGTATAACACTTATTACAAGTTCAATTCAAAACATATTAACAACAACTATGATAAATGAACTATCTGCAGTTGGTGGATTGATATTAATTGGTCTAGGAATTGAAATATTAGAAATAAAAAAGTTGAAACTTTTAAACATGATTCCAAGTCTTATCGTTGTAATAATACTATCATATTATTTTTTTTAAACCGATTTCATTTCAACATTACTAAACTCTAACTATTTATTGGAGCGGAAATTTTTTAAAATAGTAACTGATTTTTAACAAAAATGAATCAGAAGGTAAAGATTGAGAAGGTAAATAAAGTTAATTTTGACAATTTTGTACAGTTGATCGAAAAACTTGCTAAATACGAAAGACAAATTCCTCCAGATAACCAGGCGAAATCAAGATTAAAGCAAGACACATTAGGCGAACACCCTAAGATTGATGCTTACTTGGGTACAACCAATGGAAAGACTGCCACCTATGTTATCTTCTTTATGACGTATTCAAGTTATCTTGCGTTACCAATACTATACATCGAAGATATTTTCGTCTTGGAAGGATGGAGACGAAAAGGCATTGGTCGTCAAATGTTTCGATTTTGCGTCCAGCAAGCCAAAAAACGTGGATGTGGACGTATGGAATGGTGCGTCTACAATTGGAATCAACCTGCAATTGAATTCTATAAAAAAATAAACGCAACTCAGTTAGATAAAACATACTATAGATTAAACAAGGAACAGGTTGAGCACTTTTCAGACTGATTTCATCTCAACACTACTATAACTAAAAAA
>CAZXHI010000021.1:0-2503 GCA_964640555.1 uncultured Thermoplasmatales archaeon
TAATGACACAAGCGATGACAGGTCTTTCTTATGTTTGAGTGCCAGACGAATAGCTTTGATTTCTTCATCGGAACAACGGGAGATATTGGCAATAGTGCGGTGTTTTATTTTTCCGTTTTCGCGATAATTTTCTCTCAGCAGGTATCTAACGTACTTTCCTTGACTTGTGGAAGTGTCTACATACATAGTGGTTACACTATATATGTTATCTATCTAAATGTCAGACAATAATTGCTATATAATAATTTTTTAATGGCTACGTAAATAGCTTGTAAAATGGTAAGTTCTCAATAAGTTAGGGTATCGAGTTTTGAGGCAGAATTTTCCCTTGAGGTAAAATGATAATACCTGGAGTAGATTTTTTCTCAAGCAATAGAATATATAGATAATCATGGCGAATTCGCATGATAAAAAATGAGATCCTGCAAGGGAGAAATCTCATTTCTCTTTGAAAGACGATCCAGAAGGTAGTCCCAGAAGGAGACGCCCAGTTTACGACATGTTTTCTTCAAACTGGTAAAGGTATCCCGGCATTGTCGTCCCAATTCACTACGGGTGCTACCACTGACTTTACGCCTTTTGACATATTCGCGAATATCGTTTTCACTCAAATTATTATGAAGTGGTATTTCGGGTCTGTCTAAAACCAGCAGCAGTTCGGCTTTGTTCTCATATAGGCGCTTTAGTGCCAGATTTAACATTTGATAATCGGTTTTCTGAGTGAATATTTCATCGAACCTGTCTTCCAATTGAGCTTTTTTTGTTTCATCAGGGGAAATCTTATAAGCTTTAAGGTCTTTGTAGAAGTCCCAAATTTGTTTTCGGAATTCTTCGAGGATTTTCCGTTTTTCCTCACTCGGTGCAATGAGCTTATTAACAGTACGTTCCGCATGAATCCAACAAAGTGCATGATTGAGGATATTAAACTGTCCTGCATCATCACTGACAATGACCAGGCTTCCGGGCAGACCGTGATGAAGCAAGCTACCAAGAAGGGCGCCCTCTGTGGCTATTTTAATATGTCGATGGTTGACAATCTGCAAGTCTTGTAAATGGTCTTCCCACTCTGAGAGGTCGAGGAATTGCTTTCTGTAATGATCCTCAAACAGATATAATATTGATTTGGGAAGACGTTGTTTTTCCATATATTCCAGGGCATCTTCATTGATCACATAGTCCATCTGCCCTGCGCGAAGGAGTTCAAGAAAATTGGTACGGCTTTTGCTGTCAGTACTCTGAAACCAAGCGAATAGTTCATTGCCAATATGGGTACAGTAGCCGTTTTTTCCATCATGGCGAGCTCCGGTATCGTCCACGTTAATATAATCAGAGACTTTCAGCCCCACTGAGAGAATGGCATCTTTTTCATTGTGGAAGATATCTTTGCCTTTGGTCATGATTAGGTTGAGTTGCCCCGAGGAAATATCCACAGCCCATTCCCATAACTGCTCCAAGAGACGGGGTTCAGTGACATGGCAGTGATGGTATTGATACAAAATAAACCTTTTAAGTTCGGGACTGAAATGCCCCCGGACTTCCGGCGGCAATTGGCCAACTATGTAGTTTCCATCAGGAGTTTGCCAACGTTCCAGAAGATAACGAATATTATAGGGTTCGATCTTGATGCCCTGCACAGTGTATGGTTTATATCCCTTGAAGGTTGAATTTGTTGGAATTGATTCAGGCGCAACAGTAATCTCTTTGTGAATGATTAGATCGGCAGTTTTGCTTCTCTTATTTGAACCAGGGCGCTTGCCTGAAGAGTCTTTCTTTTTCTGACCTTCGGGGTCCTTTTCCAGTTTGCTTGGTTGGATTTTAGGTTTAGGCTTTTGGCCCTTGAGACGTGCAATTTCATCCTTTAGCAGCTGGATTTCTTCCCCCTGAAGTTGGATGATTATAGATTGTTGCTCGGTAACTTCCAGTAATTGAGAAATTATCAGGGTGTTTTCTTCTTTGGGAATTTTGGGTATCTGTATTTTTGGTACCTTCATGCATTATGTTCATAGCAGCTAAAATCCTGTTTGTCTACTTTTTTTTTCATTTTCACCCGAAGTTTTTGAGATGTTACTTCTCATATACTTGATCATCTAATGGTTTTAACCATTGTTGATCACCAATAACCCTTATAAGTAATGACTTCTTTAACATTTCAGAAAAACGAATCCATAAATCGGAAAGTCCCAATTCATATGTAATGTTTTCAAACAAAACTAACGCTTCTATAAATTGACTCAATGACAACAATCTGCTTAGAGGAAGCCCATTTTCCAACTCGTCTTGATCTATTGAGCGAACGGCTCCATAAACTGTCGTAAAATCCAAATGCGTAGCTTTGATTTTCATAATTACCCCGATTATTTCTCACCTATCGTGTTCTTAGCCCAACGGCCAACTTGAGGGGCGCGCCGCTTTTTGCGCGTCCCTCTCAAAGCTGTGGTTCGGTAATCTTATTTCTTATGGATAGTCTACAAGCTATTAAGCTCCCACTTACATCAAATCTTTT
>CAZXHI010000022.1:0-5827 GCA_964640555.1 uncultured Thermoplasmatales archaeon
CGATATTTTTGATATTGTCAGAATGGCCAAGGAAGTAGGTTTTTCTCATGTTCAAGTAAATACCAATGGCTTGAAACTTGCCGACAGTGCCGAGTATTGTAAACGTCTCAAAGCCGAGAAGGTTAACACCATCTACATGAGTTTTGATGGAGTGACAAAGGAGACCAATCCTTGGATAGATCAGTGTAAAAAAGCGATAGAAAACCTTAGAAAGGTAAGCTTAAAAGTTGTGCTGGTTCCGGTTTTAATTGGCGGTAGAAATCTTCACGAGACTGGAAAGATTGTTCGGTTCGCTCTTGATAATATGGATATTGTTAGAGGTGTGAATTTCCAACCTATTTCCTTCTGTGGGAGAGTCACAAAATTAAAAGATGAAAAGCGGGAAAAGCAGAGAGTCGACTATGTTCAAATGATGGCGGAAATAGAAAAAGAGTTCGATGGGCAGATATCACGGGAAGATTTCTATCCGGTTCCTTTTGTCAACCCTATTTCAAAACTAATTGAAATGCTTAAAGGAGAAACCCAGGTGGAGTTTACTGCTCATCCTGGCTGCGGTGGTGCAACCTATCTATTTTACGAAAACGGAAAACCAATTCCAGTTACACGCTTTATCGATGTTGAAGGTTTATTGAGCCTTATTGATGAAAAAAGCAAAATGACTGGACCTCTGAAAAAACTTCGAGTTGGTAGTGCATTTCTTAGACATATTAACGACTTTGTTGATGATGAAAAAGCACCGCATGGTTTTGATTTGAGAAAACTCCTGAAAGATGCTGCTCTAGGTGGAAGTTACGATTCGCTTCGAGGATTCCACTACAAGAGTCTTTTTATCGGATCAATGTGGTTCCAAGATGCATTTAATCTTAATATCGATCGTCTGCAACGTTGTGTTATTCATTATTCTACCCTTGAGGGAATCATACCGTTCTGTGCCTATAATGGTCTTGGCTATGGTGATGCGATACGCGAGAAACATTCAATTCCAATTAAAGAGTGGGAGAAAAAAGCAGGAAGAACAATGAAAAGTGATCTAAGAAAGGATGTCCCACTCACATAATTCTTTCAATTATGAGGATAAAACATACAATCTGTTTTTTTACATTCTTTATTTAATTTTGTAAATTCACAATGTAAATCTTTGTCAATTTTCATAGTGAATCCAAAATGCTTACGTAAAAATTTCACTGCCCCAATTATTGCCAGAAATGTATCTCTTTTACAGCATCTGGGGCCACCATAGTCTGCTATTGAAAGTAGATTTTCTGCGGTGATCTGATTACTCAATTTCCACTCTTTTTCAGATAACGGTGTTGCATCTGTGATTAGACTGATAAAAATACCCGTACCAACGGCGGCGCCACATATTCCGTGAGAACCACAAAAACCTCCAAGTATTTTTTCAGCTCTATTTCTTGATTCTTTGATTTTATTTTCTTTTTTTCTGTAATCTTTCTTCTTGTTATAATATGCTGATAGAAGTACTGCTGGAACGAGGAAATGATGTTCTGGCCCGTGCATTTTTATCTTCGAATTTTTCATTAAAATTAAAGACAACTCTAGCGGATCTTCTAGTTTACTGTTAATGCAAGTTTGTTCTATGAGATCATTTGCTGGTAGACTATGGCACTTGTCACATACAAAATGCCCATCTACACATGCTATATTTGTATCATATTTCTCTAGGAAATAATAACATCCTCTCTTCTTCGCATTTTCTAGATAAATGAGTTCTTTTCCACAGATGAGACATCCAGTTTTATATTCCATTACATCACCAGTCTCTTATGTAATTCATAAACCTATTAGATAGAGCGGGATCCCTATTGCAAGACCAAATGCTAGGTTGAATAATTTGATCATTACAGCGTCCCTTGTAGTATAAGAGAACAGGGGTATCATTCCGTGTCCATCTTGCACAATGGAGCTAGTTAATAGCACAGAAAATGGAATGAGGCCACTAGCAAACATCATAACAAATACAAGATGCGGTCCAGATTCAGGGATCAACCCAACAAGAGCGCTTATAATAAGAACCAATCCCATGTTTGCCACCACAAACTCGCTTAAATCCCAATTTATAAGTCCAATATCCACAAAAAGCAGGGCAAAAAACGTCCAGAGAAATATTTTCCATACATGTTTTTTGACTATATGATCCCAGATATGATCTTTTAGATAATGTTCCGAAACTGTCGCATTAACAACTACTGCAATAACAGACAGAGATATAAGAATAATCCTTTCAGGTTCATCAAAACTCCAGCTCTGAGGGCCCCAATAACCACTTAAATTCAATAAAATAATGAATACAAAGAATGTAATTAACACATATCTGATAGGAGATAAACGATGAAATTTTTTTAAAATAGACGGTTGGAAGTAATGCTTCTTGTCTATATCATGTATTTTTTGAAGGCCACATTCTTTACATGGAACTATATTGAACAATACTGCAATCTTGTCAGCTATCCATGCTCCGCCAATTCCTAGCACAAACAACAGACCAAAAAGTATTAACGCCTCTCTTGGAAACTGGGTCAGCATAACAAAAGCTTCATCTCCAGAAGTGGCGATCATTCCTCCCGCAATAGCGCCAAACGATAAAAGACCATGAACATAAAATGAAACGTTCATAAATGCTCCAAGACATCCAGGTGTGGAACCAAGAAACGAAGCTGTCATATATTGCCGTGTTTTGCTTCCCTTCACTGCCTTTTTCATCCTGCCTTTTGTCATAACATTGATGTAATCAACTAGAAGTAGCATGACAAAGACAAAAATTGTTATCATGATTGTTTTGCTAAGAATGGGTACTACTATGTCAAGCACGTTATCTCTCCAAAACCCATATATAATTTATTGATCTTTCCTCACTATTTGCATTGTATACATTAGCACATGTTATATGTTTTCCCTGGGTAAATGAAGCTGCTATCATCCAAATCGTCAATATGATTACAAATGCCGCATTAAAGCAATAAGTCATAACATAACAGGCAATAGAGGGATTTTTATTACTCTATTATGAAGAAAAACTGCGGTTAAACCAGTTCTCATGCCATGTTTTTCCTCATAACTTATACTCTTGCAATTATCACAAAGGGGTAAGCTATTACAATATCATCAGAATTTATATATACTGCCCCATATATAATAAATAATTATAGGATGAATAGAGCAATAACATTGGGCATATTGGTTATATTTGTCGGAATATTCATTGTTTCCCCAACTGGGAATATATCAGCACAAGAAAGACATTTAGTAAATGAAACACATCTTGGAATCATAATCTATGTCGATTATAACAACACCGCAGGGCCATGGGATGGTACAATAGATTATCCTTATCGGCTATTACAAGATGGAATAGATAATGCTTCATCTGGAGATACTGTTTATGTTTCTTGTGGTACGTATCATGAAAATATAGTTATCGACAAGAGTATTATGTTAATTGGTAAGGGGAGTAGTAGTACTATTATCGATGGAAGCTACGATGAGTTTGTTGTTAATGTGATTGAAGATAGCGTCTCTATAATAAATTTCACCATTAGAAATTCAGGTGGCTATATTGACAATGCAGGTGTAAAATTCATTTCAAATAATAATCTGATTAAGAATTGTGTTATATATAGGACAAAAACGGGGATTTATTTAGAAAATTCATCATTTAATGAGATAGACAATTGTACCATTCATACGAACGGCGGTGGTGTACTCTTGAACACGTCGGATAACAATTTTATCAAGGGGTGTTCCCTTAGTCATAATGCAATAGCTATTCATTTTGAACACTCGACTAGCAATACAATAAGCTTTTCCTATCTGTATGCAAATGGCATAGCCTGTTTCTTTGAATATTCATCAAACATTGAAATGTGGCATTGCAACATCAGTGATAATAGTGTCAACATAGGTGGGGTTTTTATCATCGGATGCTCAGATGTTAGCGTAACTAATTGTATCATCTGTCACAATGGGGCCGGTGTTAGTATATCTTCATCCAGAGAGATATCCATTACTAACTGCGATCTTTATTTGAACACTCATTTTGCAGTATCTCTGCGGACAACATCTTGTGATATTATTGTTTCAGAATGTGAAATAAGAGATAATTTTAGATTCGGAATATATTTGGAGAAAGGTAATTCATGTATTGTAAGGAATAACAACATTTGCGATAATACGCTATATGGCATATATTCCGAAATTGCAGATTGTAACGCCCGGCATAACTGGTGGGGATATCACTTTGGACCATCATACACCAAGTTAAGATTAGGTGATAAAATAACTTGGATTCCTGGTCAAATAAAATTCTTTCCGTGGCTCGCCAAACCTTTAGAAGATATTGGAGCGGACTGGGAAAGCAATGAACCATATATGCAGGGTGAAATTGACGATGTTACGGATAAACGAATAAATCTATCCGGAGATGATTCTGATAGGGATGACATACCTGATTGGTGGGAAGAAAAATGGGGTTACAATCCATCTGTTTGGGATGATCATGCAAACTTGGATCCAGATCAAGATGCGTTGAACAATTTTGAAGAGTGTTACACTGACCAATATGGTTCAAATCCATTTCACAAAGATATCTTCCTCGAGTTAGACTGGATGGAATCACCAAATCCAAATATCTCGAATAGGCCATCAATCGATTTAATAGAAAGTGTTATAGCACTCTTTGACGAGCACAATATAACACTGCATGTTGACCTAGGATATCTCGACGGAGGTGAAGAGGTGCCTATGATTTGCGCATCCAATTTTTCGTTTGCAAAATTACGAGATGAATACTGGAATTATTTTCTGCATAATGATCTTAACAACCCTCGCAAAGGTATCTTTCACTATGGAATTATCTGCAATTACTGTCCTGATCTTAATTTTCCATTCTTTGGGTGGGATCAATTCGACTCATTCGCAATATCGGCTCAATGGTTGAAAGAAAAAAATCCTTTGATGACTAGAGGACAGCTTATAGTAGGTGGGGCAGTCCATCACCTTGGACACACTCTTGGTCTACTTGCTGATACGCACGGCGGCATTGATAATCTTGACACTTCGAATCCATTCTCATTGCAATGGTGGAAATATCGAAATTACAAAAGCTGTATGAACTATCGTTACAAATATAAGCTCCTCACTTTTTCAGATGGTTCCAATGGCAGAGGCGACTATGATGATTGGGAAAATCTTGAGTTAGGTTTTTTCAAAAATAGTCATTTTGAACAATCTGAGATACCATCTAGTAACGTGCCAAGATATAACTAACTAATTTATTCATTCGTTTATTGGATGGATTCATGGAACATTTTTCATTATTGCAAAAATAGATAGTGTATGTACACCATTGATTTCATCATTTAGGTGAGATTCTCTCCCTCTTGAAAATCTTATCATTTTCGCAATTTTCTATGGTTTACATATAAAGACCCAAAAATAAAACTTGAGATGAAAAACATTGGTTTGACACTTGGCAGTAAGAGGATATTAAATGATATCAATGTGGATATCGGGCAAGGCTGTATTCATAACCATTGCAGACCTTGAAAAAGCAGAAAAAGAAATTAAAGAAAAGAACATGGATTTAAAAGTAGCACATGAGAAACTCTCTTCTCTGAATAAAGACCTTGAGCAAAAAGTCAAGGAGAGAACGGCTGAAGTGGAAAAAGTTCTACTGCAAAAAGATGAGTTCATCGGGCAGCTTGGTCATGATTTAAAGAATCCATTAAACCCACTTGTAAACTTACTCCCGGTGTTAGAGGAGCGAGAACATAACCCCGAATCAAAAAATATTTTTGAGGTAGTGAATAGA
>CAZXHI010000023.1:0-14093 GCA_964640555.1 uncultured Thermoplasmatales archaeon
ATCGTTATCATTTACGACAACATTTTTTTTAGAGTGCTAAACTAAGCAACAAATGTTTTGTTTATATACCTTGTTTGCAGATGAATGTACATGTGAATATGCAGGTGCACACATATGTAAATAACTAAAAGAGAGTTGAAGATTCCACTATGTCTTCCGTTGATTTAATCCAATTACGCAATTTTAAGCACGCAACTTAGATTCTCAAAAAATATCTTTTTTTGCAACCTGCGTAAGGATCATATCTTTATTTACGAGAATCATATACACTGAAAGATTTTTAATTGTTAAGTTGTAAGATAAAAGGATAGTCAAGACATCAGATTAACACTACTTAAAAACAGTTTTTTTTAGATAAATAATCAAATGACTTCGCCAGAAAAAATCCTTTTGGATATACAGCTACGTATCTACCTACAAAAAAGATATTTAAAGTCAATATTAGTCTGTCTTTAGGGAAAAGGAGATGCACCATGGAAATTCCAGAAACATTGGAAAATAAATTAAATGCCGCATTTGTAGCTGGACTTACCGTATTTATAGTAGTCTTCTGGTTTTTTGTCATACCATCAGCATGATAGAAATTCTGACCAGAAAAACGTGATCTAATCTTAAAAGAAATGGCTTTTATGTACAAAGCCTCTGCGTCTATCGATAGTTTTATAAATACATATCTGCGCTTCCCACATTCATGCGTTTTAAGAAATTTACACTAGATCCTTTTCAGGAAGATGCTATAAATGCCATTGAGCAACATCGTTCCGTTGTGGTGAGCGCCGCTACAGGCACAGGGAAAACACTCATTGCAGATTACGTTATCGACAAGTATCTCAAGGAACACAAGAAGATTATCTACACAGCTCCGATTAAGGCATTATCCAACCAAAAATTCAAAGATTTCAAACAGGATTATGGATCTGAGAACATTGGAATTATGACTGGTGACACCGTAATTAACCCTAGTGCACCGATCCTGATTATGACCACAGAGATATATCGCAACATGCTTTTGGCACGTGATCCACTAGTCAGCGAAATTGAATACGTAGTTTTTGATGAAATTCATTACATGAGCGATCCCGAGCGTGGTACAGTATGGGAAGAGGCTATTATTTTCAGTCCCCCGCACATACGTTTTCTTTGCCTCTCGGCCACCATTCCAAATGCTGGGGAGTTTGCCTCATGGATACAAGCTATCAAAAATCATCAGGTAGAAGTGATACGTTATGCCAAACGTGCTGTTCCCCTTCATCACTTTGTATTCGAGTCACGAGTTGGACTAACAACAGCTAAGAACCTAGCTGTAAATATACCTAAATATGGGAATACATTCGACAATCGTCGCAGAGGTAATAAAAAGAAACGTCATGATTATTACCGAGTAGCTTCCCCAAAAGATGTTGTTTTTAAAATGCATGACAAGTTGCCGGCTATCGTCTTTTCCTTTTCACGTAAAGGGTGCGAATTTGAAGCCCTGAAACTAATTAAAAATAGAGATTTTGTCTCTTCTGATGATGAACGTCACCGCATTACCGAGATTTATCGTAAGCACTTTAATCCTGATGTGAATCGCATGAATACCACCGCAAAGCTACGTGATGTTTTGATCAAAGGCGTAGGTTTCCATCATGCAGGATTATTGCCACAACATAAGGCTGCAGTAGAAGAGCTTTTTAGTGCTGGGCTTCTAAAAGTGCTTTTCGCAACTGATACATTCTCTGTTGGAATCAACATGCCTGCAAAGACAGTTATTTTTAACGGTCTGCGAAAGTTTGACGGACGCACCTTCCGCATGATTAATTCCAAAGAATATTTCCAACTTGCCGGTCGTGCTGGCAGGCGAGGGATCGACAAGGTTGGTTATGTAGTCGCAATCATTGACGTAAGAGAAAACGATATTGGCAAATTCATTCAAATCTCCTCTGCTGACACCGAACCTATTCGCAGTCAATTCCAGTTGTCTTTCAACACCGTGTTGAACCTGATGACCCATCACGATAAGAATGAAATCGAACGGCTTCTTAAGAATAATTTTGACTATTATATTCGTCGTCAGAAGAGTACACGTCAAGTACGTATAAAAGCCTCCTTTAATAATAAGCGTCGATTGCTACAGAGGATGGAATACATAACTCATGATGGCAAACTTACAGACAAGGGGTTATTTGCGCGGTTCATCCATTCTAATGAATTGCTGATCAGCGAGATGTTTACAACAAACCTGTATAAACAATTGTCTGATACCGAACTTTTACAGGTCATCGCTGGCATGGTATACGAACAACGTCAGAACGATCATTTCAGTTTTCATGGAGTCGGACACAGGTACAAATTATTATTAAAGAAACTTCAGGAAAATCCTTTTGTAATTAAGAAACTGAATAAACTTTCCCTGAAACGAATGATGGCATTAGTTGGTGCGTGGAGTGAGGGCGCCAACTTTGAAGATCTCCTGCATTTTACAAATCTTAGTGAGGGAGACATCATACGTTTGTTCCGTCGCATTATTGACATGATTAATCAGATTAAACGTGCAAGCTGCGATTATAAGCTAAGAGAGCGCTTGGAAACTTGTCAACAGAAGATTGATCGTGGCTTGGTTGCTGTAGAGCTATAAAGAGATAACGCAATTTATGGTGCTACTGAAACTGCTAATGCCAAGCGAGAGGGGAACACCAAAAAACATCTATTCCTGGTTTCATTCTTTCCAAACAGTCAAACATTCAACCTCATTGAAAGCCATCTCAATCTGATTTGGTGAATCAGTGCTTATTACTTTTCCGTCTCCAAAGTTTAGATACTCCCAGCCATCAGTATTATTAACCGCTAAATAACCTTCATTACCACCTGTGACAAGCACGTAGATATCTTCTGGTTGCCAGAGCCCCATATCTTTTTTCATATTCCGTAGTGTACCATACGCCATAATGGCTTGATCAAGCGAGGAACCTGCTCTACGAAGGTACGGAAAATCAGAGAACGCGACACACTCAGAGGGCATCGTTTGACGATTGATAATATTTAACCGTATCCAAAAAGTTGTCATAAGACAATCACAACTCGGATTCTTAGTGTCAAAACGTATAGCAAGCCAGCTTGTCCATGCTGCAAACTTTGCTGCATTTGCATATGCCTGTGGATATTCTACAAATAATAACCCAAGGCTATACAAGCTACGGTCATACTGATTCGGAATGTCTCCACCAGTTTGATTAATAATAAACGCTTTGTTGAGGGTAATAAGTGAGTGCGCTTTTTCTTCAACTGTAGACCCCACGGCATCTTTAACACTATATGGCATTTCAATTGTTGCTATCTCGGGGCATGGTGTGGCATTTTCTATAAATTCATGGATATCCCAATTTTGCATTCCTAATTCCGAATTGTTAAACATAGGAACAATATGCCCAACCAAGTCAATGAGTAAATCCGGATCAATATTTGAAAATGGACTATCCAAATAAGGCCATGCCTCTGGGTAATCCACTCCAAAATTTATGAAATATTTGTCATTTTCTAGCCAGAATATCATATCTATAACTGGCGGATGATATGAATCATAAATCGCTTTATTGGAAAACTGAGCTTGAACACTATCAAACACATACCATTGCCCCTCAATTTGAACGATATTTACTGCATGCGCAGGCATATTCAAACCAAACACTTCTTCAGGTGAAAAACCACACAGTCGCAATACTGCGGTATTAAAGGATGCCTGTGAATAGCAATCACCAACAAGATTTCCCCTAAGACATATCTCTCCTAATAAACCCATTTCATGTGCAGAAGCCTTTGGTCTATATGAAGAGGGTAAAGAATTCGAATTGGCAAACATTGTCCAAATCATGGAAAAAGGGCGAAATAACATGTTTTTGATATCATAATCTTCTAGGGCTTTAAGCGTGTCCATCTTATCTTCATGATATACAGAGACTGCTGCACGGCAAACCTCCATAGACATAATGTCAGTAGGAACGAGAATAGTACCAGGAGTAGGTTTAGGCATGTTTACCACTCCGAAATTTTCTGATTCGCCCAAATGATCATACCGCATAACAGCCCATGTATACTCATCTATTAGCTCAGAATCATTAAAAGATATTGACCGTATCTTTGGCTGAAGAGCTGGTTCTTTATATTCACCAACGATTTTATATCCTGTCCCATCACTAGTAACTGCAACTGACAGAGAAGTGCTTAAGACTAAAATTCCAACTACAAATGTGAATATCAATTTCTTCATGTTTTTACCTCCCAACAGGCACAACAAGCGTAGGTACAAGGTCATCATTCAACCCTAGAATAGAGCGAATGGAATCAATATCTGTTGGAAAGATAATATTTGCAGAGAGATCCCATGCCGTAGCTTCCAAGATTACATTGTGGGCCGATGCCCCCGCTTCATAATACCAAAAACGCCAACAATATTCTCCTGATAACTCCTTTGCCATTTCAAGGTCTAAAATAGGAACAATAAATAGCGGAGCAGAAGCAATGCCTGGCTCAGAAAGTGCCTGAGCGATCTCTTTCCTCATGTCTACATTCTTGATTTTCATCATAAAAGTGACTATTGGCAATCCAAAAAAATCAACATGTCCAGAAGCCCCACCAAATTTAGTCAAAATATTAGTCAAAAAATTAGGATAGTAACTATAAACACCGTCCTTTGTGACCGCATAAATAACCAATGGAT
This sequence comes from uncultured Thermoplasmatales archaeon, assembly GCA_964640555.1. GTDB lineage: Archaea > Thermoplasmatota > E2 > DHVEG-1 > DHVEG-1 > JAUWWG01. Next base: position 4,697 of record CAZXHI010000023.1, read on the forward strand.
AATAACCATGAGCACTTGGAACCGTTCTATGTCTTTTTAAATTAATAGGCTCTTGTTTACTATTATCAATATAATTTGAGAATCCATATGAAGACCACAGTAATTGACTTAACTCTTGCCTTGTCAATTCACCTTCAAGCGACATTGTTTCATTTCTTTTTTCTAACACAGTTGTTAACGACATGGGTGATTCTCTAATACGCGGAAGTAATGATATCCACATAGGTTTATCTACGAAATTATAGGGGCGTACTGGATGCCCAAGAGGCATAATAATCAGTCCCTCTTCATTAGGTGGCAATCCTAGAGGATCTATGGCTGGTGGAATTTGTCCTGTCACTACCGTTCCTAAACTTAGGGCATTTGCCATAAACTGAATATTTTGCCCTATTTCTCCAAGTTCAGCACCACCACGATTTGGATCTGCTTTGCTAGTATCCCAACATAGACCTAGCTGGATAGGAGCATCATATTGAAGAATATCAATATCGCCTCTATGATCTCCCTCCCTATAAACAACAAGTAAATGATTCAATGCATTGTACGTGTATACAGCATTCTTGTTAAACACATAGATAACTGCAGCATGAACGCCATCAATTTCGGTGACTGTTCGTTTACCATCATCTCTTAATCCATATGCAGCCCACAAAATAGTGGATAATTCTTCGTCGCTAATGGGTTCGTCAGTAAATTCTCTTATAGACATTCTACGAAAAATAGATTTCTCAAGGGTCATATCAACAGAGAGTGGTGGTGGAAGTGAGTATTCATCCAAAGTTGACGTTCCTATCGCCAGCATAATGGTAAGGCTGAAAAGGATTGTTACGAGGCATACAGTAACGCCTATTTTAAACATATTTTTCATTCTTTGTACCTCCCTAGATTTCATATGGTTCTTTTGCTGGATGCCAATCAAAATTCATCCAAGGAAGCTGTATATTACCTATTTGGATTTTCCCAAAAATTGGGTAGGGGAAAATTCTTCCTTTATTCCAATAATTATTGTCCCATTTGTTAGTAGTAGAGAAAGGTGTAATAAAAAAGGCATTTCTGGGTGTATTATTCACGAAATTATTACGCTCTATCATATTATTGGTAGATATATTCTCAAAGCAGATACCATACATTATATTATCCTCAATGTGATTATCATGGATTCCGTTGTTTGAGACTGCGTTCATAAAATGAATTCCATACCCATTATTCTCAATGATATTATCATAAATCTCATCATTGTAAACATAGCGGCCTACAATGCCTTTTACTTTGTTATTTGAAATAGTATTTCCACTGACAATAGCATCAGTCGACCAAAAACATAAACCTATGCCGTATACTTCACCATCACTTATGATATTATTGGAAACAACATTATGAGATGATTTATATAACCAAACACCAAAAACACCACTTCTCAAAATGATGTTATCTGATATTGTTGTGTGTGAAAGACCAGTAGACGCATTTTTGTGTACATAAACACCATATGGGTTATCTACAATAAAGTTGTCAGATATCACACCGTCAGCCGATTTATATAAATAGACACCGGCTTTGAATTCGCCGCTATTTTGAATGGTAAACCCTGAGATGGTGACCCCATCAGCTCTGTTTATTTTTACAACATCTTTTTCATTGCCACCATCAATAATCGTTGTATTTCTATCCTCGCCAACTAAATCTATTGTTTTGACAATAACTATGTTCTCATAATATGTCCCATCATATACGTATATGACACTGCCCTCAGATGCGTTATCAATGGCATCCTGAATGATGCTGTAGTTACCTGGTCCAGTTCCACCAACATATAATGTATCACCATCAAAAGTTTGCATATTTTCAGTTACCATATTTCCAGTTGCTGAAACAAGACTTCCCCCAATAAACAAGAATACAATTGCAGCTGCCCAGCCTTTTTGAAAGAACCTATTTCTATTCGTATCTATTTTCCTCCCAAAATATAGAATGCAACAGGATGGCTTAAGTTTTTCTATTTAACTTTTATTATAACATTTGTCCATAATCTATGCCAATTTAACTCCCAAACCACCGTTTTTTTATTGTAATAGACAGACATAGAAAAGATAGCTTTTATTTTGATTTATACTTTTTGTAGTTGTACCATCCCATTATTGAATACAATCCAACGTAATTTATCACCATTTTCAAGTTTGAGAAGTTCAACTACCTCTGATGGAACGGTAATTCTTCTCCTAGATCCTACAATCGTTAACGCTGTATCCTTAATGCATCGTATGTCATCCAATTCAATTTTCATAAGATTCCACTGTAGATGATATTGGATTCATTCATAAATACTTTGTTATTTATTCAATGTTTGCTCTAGGCATCGAACCGATCCTTTACGGTTTAGAAACTATTTTGAATCTTTAAAAATGGTTGTAGTCCAATCTAGATAACAGGTAGTTAGAAATATGTCCGCTGTGGAGGGAGTACTATAGAAGAAATACTTTTGATAAGGTAAGAATTCCCATAGATATTGCATAGATAGGTATCACTAATTTCCAGATATTGTTTGGCAATACTCTTACTATATATGGAGAGAGTATAGCAGCAAGGAATCCACCCGTAAATATAGATGGGAGAAGTACAAAATCAATGGTTACACCATATGAAGATATTAATAGGAATGCTGCTACACCCACAATGCACACAAAACCTTCTGCTAAAGAAACGATGGCGGTAGCTGTCTTTTCATAAATACCTGAGAATAACTGCCCCATCATTACAACTGGGCCATATCCACCAGCCCCTATCCCTTTATTGAAACCTGCTAAAGCTGCAAATCCGGTAAGTAATTTTGGTTTATAGGTGTCTCTTACTTTGCTCTTTAATCTAATTACCCCAATAATTCCCATAAAAAGAACCAAAATTCCAACATATGCTTTTATTACATCCTTTGGAAGTTTTAGTGAATAGTAAGTAAGAATAACTGAAAAAAATATGGCAAAACAACCAATTCCTGCTATCATAAGCATAATCTTAGTTTCTTTAGTTATAGGTCTTTTAATGGAAAACTTTACATTCTGAAATTCATGATGGAAAATACCTGATGTTACTCCAGTCACCGCCTCCGAGATCAGAAGTATTGGAACCACTTGAAGAGGATCATATCCAATAAGAAACAACAGAGGTGTCAGTCCAGTGCCAAAACCCATACCTGCCGAAGAATCCATCATTTCAAATAGAAATGCTAATAATACGACATAAAGAATTAATTCCATTGCTATTCACCTCCCTAGATAACAGGTTCCCTTAGCTGTGACTATAACAGAGCGGCAAAAATCAACATCATGATTAAGTAAAAGATTACCGCACTAGATATACGTATTAAATTATGTCTAGTAATTTTCATTCTTTCCAATGCTGTCATTTCACTATCAAGCATCTTAGCAATGCTTCCAATTTCATCTGGAAACGCATCCTTCTGTAGGTTTATTTCTTCCATTTACATCATTTTCTCCAATATTTATTAAAAATATATATAGTGTTATAGGTATTTAAAACTATTGGTAAAAAGCAAATATACAATGGTTTTATTCAAAATAATAATGGCATAACGTGGCTATAATAAAAAATACACCATATCATAATGGTTAATAACCGATTTAAACCAAACATTCAATCTATTAAAATATCACACAAATATCTCTTTTAAAATTAGAATGCAATCATAAGATTTACTAATATTTTTTACGTCCACGTCTCAGGATACAATGTACCTAACTCGTTTATCAGTGAAAAATGCCGGAAATATAAACTAATCCGTTTTTACAAGTAAAAAAGGGTTGGGGCAAATATTGATTCTGCCTATTTTTCTTATGTTGGAACGCTGGGGAAGGGATTTGAACCCTTGAGGTGAAATCACCAGCGGTTTTCGAGACCACCGCCTTGGGCCGAGCTTGGCTACCCCAGCAATAGATAAAAGCCGTCAAAAGCTTAATCAAAGACTTTTTTATATCCCTATCGATTCCAAGTGGAAATAAAGGCTAAAATATCAAGAACTAAAGAGACGAGAAAAATCAACGTAGAAACAGGATCGACTGTTGAATATCTACTAAATAAAATCAAACTTAAACCAGACACGATTATTGTAATGAGTAACAACAAACCCATACCGATTGACGACATACTAAACGATGATCAAGAACTAACAATTATACAGGTTGCATCAGGAGGATAAAAAAGGCATATTGCTCCCGTAGTGTAGTCCGGCCAATCATCAAGCCCTCTCGAGGCTTAGACTCGGGTTCGAATCCCGACGGGAGCACTAACTCCAACAGGAGAAAATGATTTTCCCCACCGACGAGAGCGCTTACTACAACAAGAGAAACGCATACGCCGACGTCCCTTTTCTACTAACTTGATTTTTCTTTTGGAATTATTTTCTTTTTCGAGAGTTTAAAAACAAACTTCTTTTGGATTTTTATTTTCTCTAGATATCCTAATTGTGTAAGATGTAAAAGATCGTTTCTTGCGGTATCATATGCAACACCATACGTTGTCATGATCTCATTGATGACAAACATTTTCTCTGGGTCTTTAAGGAATTCTTTTATTATTTCTGCCTGTCGAAGATTTATGTTTTTAAGACTTTTTATGAGTTTTAATGCTTCTGATTGTTCTTTTTGTTTTCGTATAATATACTTATTCATATCTTCAAGTGCTTCTTCAATTGAGGATAGATTATATTCAAGAAAATATGTAAGGTCGTTATCATCTGTTTCAGTATAAAGGTATGATAAACCATACTTAACTTGTGATCGTACTAGTATCCTTGAAATAGCCATAAATTCAAAGAGCCGATATCCTCTACTCAGGACATACCAGTAAAAGAGTGCTCGTGCTGTTCTTCCATTTCCATCTTCAAATGGATGAATGTACCCAATTAAAAAATGTAAGATTATTCCTTTGATAACTGGATGGATAAATTCGTGCTTGTTGTTATTGGCAAATGCACAGAACTCTTTGATGAGTGAAGGAATCTGTTTGTAATCTGGTGGGGCATAATACACTTTTTCGAGTTCAAGCGGATCACCGACAACAACTTCATTATTATCTCGAAATGTTCCTTCATATTTTTTATCCTTTAATGTATCTTGAGTGATACTTTTATGAAGCCTAAGGATAACATCGGGAGTTATTGTTTTTTCTTTGATATCGAGAATTTTCTGAAGTGTCTGATAGCCATTTACAATCATCTGTTCTGAATGGTTTATAGGTTTTTTCTTAAGACGAAGCATTTCTTTTGCTACGGGTCTTGTTGTTGCTGCTCCTTCAAGTTGACTTGATGCAATTGCTTCCTCCATGAGTGAACTGATGATATATCGTTCTTGACCACTAGCTATGGAATCTATACTTGATCCTATTCTACCTGCTGTGCCCATATCCAATATATGTAATTTCTTTTGAAAATCATCTAATAATGCATAATGAAAAGTCCATGATCCAAATGTAAAAAGTTTATATTGGATTTCTCGGATTAATTTTAGAATCGCCCAGATATATTCTGGAGATATATCATTTGGAATTTTTTTATATCGTAATTGATCCCAGTGAACATACTCTTTATTGCATTTTATAACAAACTCCATCACTTGTTTATCTTTTGTTAGTTTGAATATTTCGGAATGGTGTTTTTTAAGTATTTCTTCGGCATCTTTCGGTTTTTCAGGTTTTTTCATATCAATTACCAATTTAGTAGATTTTGGTAGATATTGGTAGTTATTTTATCTTTATTAATCTTTCTACCAATTTAGTAGATTTTGGTAGATATTGGTAATTTGGATAAATCAAAAAAGTAATGTTCCACCCTATGGGAGCATTAACTCTAACATGAGAAACTACGGACGCTAACGCCATTTTTTTTGTTATCTTGTTTTTATGATTTTGGACGCACCTTTTTACTGTTCCACAAACGCATTTGATCTGTAGAATTTCAGCACGGCACGAATCCAATCATAGGGCACATTGCGATATTAGTTTTTTGCAAATTTCACATAGTCTTCTGTTGTATCGATCTTTTCATGACCCACCCATTCCTTTACATCCCAGATGTCCCAGCGTTTGGTTTCGACCTTGCTACGTATTAGTCTTGCTATTGCGAACCTGTATCTCCCGTCAAATGATTGAAATTGTCTTTTTGAATATGTAACAATCTTCTGTGCCGTTTTTTCATTTTGACATTCTAATGAGAAGAGTTTATATAATGTTACTTGTGAACAGTATACGTGATATTAATTACCGTGCTTTGATATATCATTATAAATGAAAGGAACGACAGCATGGAAAACAATAGAAGGAAAGGTGAAAAAACGATATTAAAGAGAAAAATTTTTATCAACTTTTTATTGGTTTCTCTATTGCTTTCTGTGTTTTCTGGCAGCCTAATCGAAGTGATTCCCATAGTAAAAATTGTAGGTGCCGGAGACATCACATCATACGTAGATTCCAACACGTTTCTCACCTTATCAATTTATGGAGATGAAGAGCCGCCTGAAGAACCACCTGAAGAACCACCAGTTTTAAGAATTAAACCTAAAATTAACTGGTATGATTTTCAAACCTCAGCAGGTGTTTCTAAGTTGAACTCACAAATTAACGTTAATCAGAAATATAAATTCTGTATCAACATCAGTAGTGATCAGGGATGGGATGATATTGAATACATAGATATTGCTGCATGGTTTGACAATGGCGACGACAGTATAACATATAACAATAGCGGAAATCTTGGTGGAAATTTAAACATGTTTTTGCGCTATGAGAATATCACTGGAACTGCAAACTATGTCATGTTATGGCCTGATGATGAGGTAGTCAGAGGAGTTGTGACCGAAACTGTCGTATCTGATCCAAATGGTAGTCCTGAATTCACTGAATGCCATAATTTAACATTTTCATTTATGCCAAGACATCAATTTAGATATGCTCCTGGAGATGATAGTTGGGACGATACAAAGAATGCCATCAATGACGTTTGGTCCTGGAATTTTAAAATATCTGTTATTGACAGCGGAGAAAATGCTACGTCTGCAACCACATCCTATGTAAAAGACGAGTTTGGAGTGTATTCTTACACAGAGGTTGTAAGTGCAGGAATGCTTACTATTCGGGGAGCTCCTGGTGAAAATGCGACAGCAGCCTCCAACATTACTATCAATACACGATCAAATATAGACTACTCTTTGTCAGTTGATGTAGAAACATTAATACATAAAACATATTCCACCACTTATATTTCTAATCAAACAATATGGGTGCGAGGCGGGGATCTAGAGACATTTACTAATTTCACGGGGAGCAAACCAATATACTTTTATGGTAGCACCTCAACATATCACCTTGCAGAAATCGATGGCACAAGCAAAAAAACAAGTGATGTGGAATACAAATGTAACATACCATTTGGTCAAAAAGCAGGAGATTATCGCTCAACAGTGCATTACCATTTAGGGACACCAACATAGATAGAACAAAAAAATCTAGGGGCAATACTTCTTTTTTATCGGAAAAATTGGAGGAGAGTAAAACTAAGCAAACATAGGATTATATTTTTTGTGAGTGGTAATCTTCAGATTTTTTGTGACACTCTTCTCGTTAAATCGTCCCCTTATATAATCCAATAAACCAATGAGATATGTGGCAACAGGATTATGAGAAACAAAGTAGGAGCAATACGAAATAATCAAGGTAATGTGCACAAATTATTGAGTTTTGCATGTTTTCTCCTTATTAATAATGCTTACAAACCCTACTTTGTATCAAAACACTAGGTTGACAGGTAAGAAACACTGTTAAAAGCCATTATAATGGTTTATTATCTCCTAGTAGAATAGATTATCCTATTTTTCTTTGGATTTTTCTATGTAAAAATCCATCATATAGACAACTTGAAACATAAAGTCAATTGTGTTGGTGAACTAAGATTTAGAAAAGTATTCTAGTGATGCTTATTCATTTATTTTGTCAATATCCATTACGTCGAGCAGTAAGGATGCTGTTCACAACTATTGTTTTTTCAAAATTTTATCAATTTTCTTCTCTAAATCCTTTATATCACAAGGTTTTCCAATGTACTCAGTAGCTGCCATCTTTCCAAATCCCTTGCTATATGGATCTGTTTTTGCCGTTAGAAATAATACAGGAATCTCCCTCCATTCTGGATTTTCTTTTAGTTTCGTAAATACGTCCCATCCGTTCATTTCGGGCATCATAATATCCAGAATGATCATATCTGGCATCTGGTCATTTTTTAATAGCTCAAAACATTCACGTCCACTTTCAGCACCCATGACTTTATATTCTTCTGAGAAATCCTCTAATCCGCATTTGACAGAAAAGATCATATCAGGTTTGTCATCCACAATCATGATTTTCCTCATAATTCTTCTCACATCCCACTATATCTCTTCAATCTATTAGTTATTCTCCTTTTCAACTTCAAAACAATCAAGAACCTTTTTTGCTTTTTTCCATGCTTCATTCGTTTCCAATCCGTCCCTTCTGTATTCTAAAAATAGTTCTCGGAGCTCTTTCATGTATTCATCTGATTTTTCATTTTTTCTATAGGTAAAAAAGTAGCATGATATATCCTGTATCCATTCAGGGTCGTCTCCCTTTTTACCTAGCAAAAATTTCTTTCTTATTCTCACATGTTATACTTTGTTAACAATCATTAATAAACATATTGTGTCATTATGTCATTCAGGCATTTTTACAGGGTAATTTTAAGTAATACAAAGCTTAGAGTATAATACAGTGGGAATATATGAAAAAAGACCAGCAAAATTGCTGGGAATACATGAAATGCCCGAAAAACATGAGGGAGAATTGCGAAGCATATACTGAAGGTTATGGAAAGGAATGTTGGTTATTGCCAAAGTATAATCTCAAGGGCTGCCCTGCACATCCTGATTCATGCTTCAATTGTCCCTGGTATAAGAAAAACAATCCAGTATAACTCTTTTAGAAAGAGAAGAAAACGTGTTATCGTGGTTATCTTTGTGTTTCATTTAGAAAACATTGATATTCTTACTTCCACAATAGGGACACCGACCTTTTAATGTATCAGAATCAGAGGTAGAAGCTCCGAAACGAAAGTTGCAGTCGTTACAGATCCATGCTTTGTTGATTAGCTCACCTAGTCCTCAATATACCATTTTCAAAACATCTGTTTCTTCATAAGAATTCTTTTAGTTTTTGTATGTCTGGATTTAATATCCCTTGTATTTTTATTGGAAACAAAGTCTCCATCATGTGCATTTCTCCGATATATCCCCAATAAGTTTTGTTTACAATGGTACTGAATTTTTTTGCATGCTTCATATCCTTAGCTTTGAAACATATAACCCAGTCAAAAGTACCATGA
>CAZXHI010000024.1:0-40223 GCA_964640555.1 uncultured Thermoplasmatales archaeon
ATTGGTGATGGCATATCCCCACCAGTCAACCCCGGGGTAATCTTCATTTCGGTATGTGTACTTTACTGTTAGTTCATCGATTTTGACCTGTGTTGATGTTTGAAATTTGAGTACGTACCAGTTGGCATTTTCCCCAGAAGTAACACCATGGAACGAGAAATTACTTCCATCATTCTTTATAGTATATGTGTTCTCTCCTTCTGTCAGCACTTCTTCGATCATAGGATGATCGGGACTCACAGTGGTACTATTGACACTTAAAGAACTGGTAATAAAAGAAGCAAGTAGAATGCCAAGGATTATTTTATTTACAAATTTCATTTTGTTTTTATAGTGCATTATTGTAACCTTTGAACTTATCATTTGTAACATTTACAGTTAAATAATATATTACATCTTATATTTTATATTTTGCCCTAACCATAATTATGCAATCGTTCAAGATGGTTCGACATCCTATTAAGGTCATGAGACTGGGTAATAATCCTATCCTCCATAAAAAAAAGGAGAGTAGGGACGGAAGATTTTATTTTAATTTTCTTCATAGCCCAAAGAGGGTAACATCAAAGTCACAATAGTCATGGGTCTCATACGCATTATCGATATATGCATCCATGGTATAACCACTGATAGACAGGTCTAAGTGGTTAAAGAATCGCACCATTATAGTTTCATTAGGATCAAGATCCTGATCTATGTTGCTATCATTTACATATATGTTAGTACTGACCCATATCCCTACATTAAATGAATCAGTATACGTCTCGTCACCAACATTTTTAACGACTACCGTAACGCCTACATCATCACCACCAAAAAGTTTACATTTAAGCGTGTAGTCGCTCATCACAAGATCAATTATTTCGAGACCTTCTGGTGGGGTTCCACTATGGGCAGGTATCGTTGGTGCAATAGCCAAAGAGATAAAAATAGCTACTGTAACCATTACCAGCATTCCTGATCTTTTTTTATTTTTTTCCATCATTTTTCTTTTCCCCTTTTTTATTTTTTGTGTTCTTATTGTACCCTAAGTTTATAAAGATTGTTAAAAACCGTTAAAAATTCATTTAAAATATAATAAAAATTGTAATAATTGTAACTAAATATTTTACAAAAAATGTTGCAAAATTGCTAAAAAATTAATAAAACATCCGATCATTCAATAATAATCTCATTCCACTTCTATTTGAAAAAGGTTGCAGAAAAAAACGGAGAAATCCTCAGCTTACTCCCTATTTATATTGTCGATTGTAAGGTTAATGAGGCGGTTTGAAAGACTATTATGACACATAGATCAAATTCCAGTATAATAAAACATATGTATTGGTAATGATCGAGGAATGATGATTGATTATTTCATAAATATCATTTTTTCTAAGCTGTACCTATTAAAAACGCTTTGAATAAATCTTTTTTGAGATTTGGCTGTGCATTCATACATGCAAGCAGGTGTGCGGGATCTGAGAAGTACAAAGCCCCCCGGGATTTTAAAGCATCGTTAAAAATATGTTTAATATCCTCTGACCATTTATCTTTATAAATCGCTAGCGTATCAATTTTATTATCAAGAAACTGTGCAACAGTTTCTGCAGCATGAACTGCGCTCAGTGCACCGTATCGCAGACCCCCACCAGTTAGGGGATTCACAAATCCACCAGCATCTCCCACGAGCAAACAACAATCAGAGTATGTTCCTCTGCTTGGACCTTCTGTTGGAATTGGGTGACTCCAGATCTTACTATCAATTTCCCTTCCTTTAAGTTTCACTTTTTTTTCAGTTTCTAATGATTTTATAAAATTGTTGAATAATGTATCTGGGCTACTCTTCATTTCACCTGTTTTTCCTATTCCAATATTAAGGATTAACTGGTCGTTTTGAACTCTCGGAAAAATCCATCCATATCCACCTTTAAAAAAGTGATACTCCATTGTTGCAGGGTGGAAACTCTGGTGCTTCTTTGAAATCTTATATCGTGATACTTGACATGGAGCAATCTCATTCCTTTTCCATTGTCTAAACAATTTCCTGCCGACTATGCCGTACACTCCATCTGCACCAATAACTATTTTAGATTTGTAATTTTTTTGTGTGGTTTTTACAGATATCTCATTTTCATTTAAGGTTGTTACATCTATCACTTTCTCGCTTTCATGTGTTTCTGCTCCCAGGTCTTGTGCATATTTGAACAATTTATGATCAAAATCCGCTCGATCTAATGTATATGCCACAGGTTTGTCATATCTCTTGGTGGCAATATTTTCCTGAAGCATGTTAATAGACACTCCGGTAATTCCCCACAAAATATTTTGAATTGGTTTATATATGTCAAATTGCTTGAATAGCCGTATGCCACCCATGGAAATACCTTCACCACATGGCTTCCATCGCGGATGTCTCTGTTTTTCTATAATCAATACTTTAAAGTTATCCCGTGCTATCAATGAACCTGTAATACTTCCCAGAGGACCACCGCCCACTACGATTACATCATACATGAAATCAAGTAAATAATTATAACAATACTTAAGACCTATTGTACACATATCAAAAATCATAGTCAAAAAAGACGGTTTTTCATGCAGGATGGTATTTACCATGAATTCGGATTCAATCAATAAAGTTGTGTTATTTTTTCCCCCAGGTTGGGAATCCCTAATGCCACCGCCAGGCATTTCGTATATTAAATCATTTTTGATGAGTCATGACTATGACGTAAAATGCTTTGATTTTGGGATTGAACTTGGCGGTAGATTTTTTGATGATTCCAAACATAAACTTGATTCCTGCGTTAAGAAAATAATATCCTTGGAACCAGATATTGTGGGGTTCACATTATTGCAGCCAAAATTGAGACATGTCAAAAATACGTTATATATTGTCGAAAAAATCAAGGAACAATCGCCCTGCACTCAAATAGTCGCTGGTGGACCACATGTTGCATATATGGGAGAGGAGATACTAAAGTTTGATTTTATTGATTTCGCAATAAAAGGTGAGGGTGAACTAGGGCTTCTAAATTTATTGGGTTCTTCTGAACTGCGATCAAATTTAGCAAATTCAAGGACGGTTATGGAATCGCCATGGATTGATGACCTAAATCAACTACCATTTCCTAATTTTGATGATTTTAATATTAAGAATTATCCATTTAATTTATTACCGTTATCTACAAACAGGGGGTGCAAGATGAATTGCACTTTTTGCGGTATTAGAACTAATCAAGTTCATGGGCCATATCGTGAGAAAAAACCTTCCAGAATCATTAGTGAAATAAAGCACGATATTGAGAAATATGGGGTGAAAACATTTGGGATTACTGATGCGCTGATGAACATAAATCCACGAAGCATGAGAAAAGTGTGTGAAGCAATTATAAATAATGATTTAGAAATCAAATGGTTGGCTGAAGCATTTCCTCACATTTCTAATGAAGATTTGGGTAAAATGTATGATTCTGGATGTAGATTCTTATACTTATGCCCAGAAACAGGTAGTCCAAATATAATTAAAAAGATGAAAAAGGGAATTAAACTTGATATTGCAGAGAGAACCATAAAAAACGCATCTAAAAAGGGTATCGGAGTATCAGCTTGGTTTATTACAGGATTTCCTGGAGAAACATATGACGATATAAAATATACTGAAAAATTTGCAGAAAGAATTCGAGACTACTGTTTAGAACTTGTTTTTGTCCCTTTCTCGTTTTACAGAGGATCATATATATACTTTAACCCTGGGGAATTCGGCATAGAAAATTTTGAAGAAAGGGCACTCGATATTAACATACGAAAGTATCGCGGTAAAAACATTTTGCCGCCATCAGAAGGCATACGCCTCGCTCTAAAATTATGGCATAAATATGATGTTACTGGTTATTCATATCCTTTTTTAAATCATAAAAAAGAAGAAATTGACGTGCTTCTTCAAAGTATACCATCAGATAAACGTGAGGAAGTATCACAATATATTGAGGCTTCGGACAGTAGAGAGTTATACAGTTATCATGAGATTTTTGATATTGCATTTAATGATAATATTCATGAAGAAATGTCCCGCTAACTTTTTCTAATAATATATTTTGTATGGCCCTATTGACGATCCGAAAATAAATAACTTGCGTGGATGTTCTCTAAGATATGCTGTTTTTTCGAAAAGTTCTATCTCGCGTTTAATATACCTATGTTGGATCTCGTTATCACTAGAATATATTTTACTAAATCCTTCTTCCTCATTAAACTTTTTTGCTAATAATGCCATAGCAACAAGTGCAACAACCTCCTTGGGTTCCCAATTGCTGTATCTTGCACCGTTCTGAGAATAAAGAAAGGCAGATTTTTTCATTTTGGAAGGTATCCAGCCACCTGAAAAATTTAATTTGGTATGCCTAATATGAACATTTATATCTGGTAATGTATTTATAAGATTGAAACCTTCTTCTGTATTATACCATTCTTCGTTATAGTCAAACAGGAAGTAAGCATTGAATGAACCATTATGTGTCTGTCGTTCCACTTCCCTTAATAAATCAATAAGTTCATAATTTTTATTTATACATAGACAATGACATCGGACATCATTTTTTATAGAATATTGTTTAATGAGTTCTGAACCAGATTTAACTATATTCAATATGCGATTAAATTCATTCTTACCTCGTTTGCGATTATAAAAAGTATGAATCATAATAATACAGGATTTTGCACCTAAAGCTTGCAATGTATGAATAAGTGTAATAGAAAACAATGGTATGTCGTCTTTTGGGTCTATGGATCCTTTTGAAGTTAGGGTAGTACGACCGCCGTCTAAAGCATCATAAAGAACGAGATCCTTGATAGATTCTTGTGCATCTTCAACTGTGTTTTTAGTATCATCTGTTTTTTCAATCATGCTTGTCCAGATTTTGCAAAAATCATCATGAATTGTTGTTGATGCAAACAATTTTTCAAAATCATAGTTCAGATTGGTTATCTCTCTCCCCTCCCTGTTAGCAGGTAGTATAATATACATATTATAGGATAATGAAAAATATGTTTAACAATGGTTAAAATCAATAAAGCATTAAACATTGTTCTTACATAACAATATTTCTAATTAATATTTTTCCTTAAGTCCCCCTTAATTCTCATATATCCATGATTGCATAATATAAAGCAAAAGAAGTTACAACGGTTATCAACTGAATAGATTTATATGGTATAACATATACTGTGTTCTGCTATTGGGAGATTGAAAATTGTATCTAAATCCATTTGCTGTACCTGCATTATCTGCTTGCGTTATTAATGTGGTTTTGGGTGTTTATATCTTTTCCAAAAATCCAAAAAATATCCAAAACAGGGTCTTTATTTTATTTGCCTTCACCGTTGTTATTTTTTGTATTGGGGAAGCCATGCTTAGATTTTCAAGTAATAGCGAGGAGGGATTATTATGGGGTAAAATTGGTTATTTTGGTGCAATTTTTGCGCCTTTAACCCTTCTACATTTATCATACGTGTTTCCACAAGAAAAAACCCTATCCTCAAGGAATAAATGTACAATATTTGGATTGTACATAATTGGGATTTTGATGCTATACATCTTTAACTCAGTTATTTCAGTTCAGGAGGTTCAGTTGAATGAATGGGGTTACCGAGTTGCAATTAGTCTTAATTCAAAATTTTACTTTATTATTGTATGGCTTTTAGCCATTAGCATTTTTGGGATTTTTAATTTTTATAATAGTTATATTCAATCAAAAACTTTGATTGAAAGAAAACAGATTATGAATGTGTTTTTTGCCGCTATTACAGTTATAATATTAACTTTCGGAACTAACATATTTCCCACCATAGTTGGTATAAGGCTATTCCCACTATCAACAATTTCTCTTTCAATTTTTGCAATTTTTATTGGAGCTGCCGTATTAAAACATAGCCTATTTATCTATAGGCCTATGACTGAAATTACCATTGAACCAGAAAAGATCGCTCTTTTAAACCGGGATGAATTGGAGAAAGAAGTAAAAGCTAGGACCATGGCACTTGCAAAAACTAATGAAGAATTAAAAATGGAAGTTCTCGAACGTAAGAATACAGAGAAGCAGATTAAAAACGCACTTATGGAGAAGGAGATACTGTTAAGGGAAATTCATCATAGAGTCAAGAACAACTTGCAGATTATTTCCAGTCTTATCTATCTTCAATCTAAAAAAACCAAAGATAATAAGATAAACGATGCAATCCTGGAAATTTATAATCGTATTAGATCAATGTCACTTATCCATGAAACGCTTTATCAATCCAAAAATCTAGCAGAAATTGATTTTAACAACTACATTAAAAAATTAACAAACGAGTTATTCCGTTCATATGGGATCAATACAGATGACATCAAACTAAAGTTACGTGTTAATGAGGTTAAACTTGTCATTGACACAGCAATTTCTTGCGGGTTAATTATTAACGAACTTGTTTCGAATTCTTTGAAACATGCCTTCCCAAATAGCAGAAAGGGTGAAATCCATATTAGTCTTGATTCTGAAGATAAAAAGGTTATATTGATGGTTAGCGATGATGGTACCGGATTACCGGATAATCTGAACATACAAAAAACAGATACATTGGGTCTACAATTGATCAGAAATCTGGTAAAACAACTGGATGGTAAGCTAGAATTCCACAGTAATAATGGGGCAAAATTTAAGATATCATTTACGGTATTAAAGGATGAATGAAAGTTACTAATAAAATGGCAAGAATCTTGATTGTCGAAGATGAATCCATCGTAGCGATGGAAATACAGGACAGATTGAAAAGTTTGGGATATTCTGTAGTGGATGCAATTTCCTCCGGAGAGAAAGCCATTAAAAAGGCGGGAGAAGTCCATCCAGATCTGGTGCTGATGGATATCAGGTTGAAAGGTAAGATAGATGGTATCGAGACTGCCAAGCAGATACGTAATCGCTTTGATATCCCAGTGATATATCTTACTGCTTATGCAGACGATGAGACAATAAAACGTGCAAGGATTACAGAGCCTTATGGTTACATACTAAAGCCTTTTGAAGAAAGAGAACTTAAGAGCAATATTGAGATGGCTCTTTACAAACATAAGGTAGAAAACAAGTTAAGGGAAAACGAAAATCATCTAAAAAACATAATTAACAGTACATCTGAGATGATATTTTCATTTGATAAAAATAACAGAATGTCTACTTGGAACAAAACTGCAGAAATAATTACAGGATATAAACGAAAAGAGGTTATTCAAAAACCTGTAAACAAGCTAGACGTATTTGATAATCCTCAGGAGTTATTGGATAAGATCGGTGAAAACACCTATGGAAAGGAAATTGTGTTTGACAGAATTTTTCTGAGAACGAAAAAAGGCGTTAAAAAAATAATACAAGTTGCACGCCCAGCTATCATTATGGGTGAAAAAGATCAAAACTTTGGTGTTGTCTTTGTCGGAAGGGATATCACCGATGAACATGAAAATCTTGGTAAATTACTTATGGGAAACAGCTATATTATATCTGACAAAAATGATAGATCTGCCTTGGAACTTTTAAAATGTCTGGCTAGATCGGATCACAAATGCATGATTATCACTCGTTCTAATCCTGAAATTATAAAAGGTATAATTTCTACAGAAGACATTCAGGTGATATTGTTTAAAAAAGATAATTCTGGAGAATATGAAATCGTTTCAGATCTTGAAGGATTAATAGCCGAGATTGAACAATTTAGTAGTGGAAATGCAAAATCAGTGATATTATTAGACAGGATCGATTATCTATTGATTAAATCATCATTTGAACAATTTGTAGAGTCATTGTATCAAATTACCGATATAATACTGAATAATAACTCTTTATTACTATTGCATATTAATCCATCAGTTTTGGATAAAAGACAAACAGCGATTATTGAAGATGAATTGCAGCTTTTACCTAATCAACAGATCGGAGACCTAAATATTAGGGATGATTTATTTGATATTCTAAAATTTCTACTTGATGCAAAACAAAGAAATTCAATGGTTTCTCTTAAAAACATCAGGAGAGATATGTCCCTAACATATCCAACTATTAGTAAAAGACTCAGACAATTAGAAGATAAAGATTTGATTTACATTAAAAAACAAGGAAGATCAAAAACAGTATATATTTCAAAAAAAGGAGAAATAATACTGAATAAAAGGAAGCTTGCTTAGAAATTATAGTACCAAATAGAGATATCTTTATGATAGCGGGTTCTGTCGCGTTAACGGGGTTTAGCACTTTCGACTACTGTTGCATGATGTGAGTTGAATGTGCTGTTACAATCTGGTACTGTTGAATCTACGGTGGTAAGAAATATATTGGTTTGTCTAATAATTTGAGTTGTTTTTAATATTTTTTTAATAATTTTTAAATATTTTTAAACTAAGTAAATATACTATTACTTTAATTTAATTGAGGGAGACGAACAAAAGCATCGTAAGGGGGAGTGTAAGTATTTGGTCATCAAAAAAATAAGAAAAAAAAGATTAATAAGTATCATCTTTATTGTTCTTCTACTACCCTCATCGATTTACCATATTGCTCTTGCTGAAACACAAGATGATAATGATCTGCAAAATGATACACCAATAATTGATCTATTTAGAATTATACAAATTGATTTTGATCCACCAGATATTATTTCTGAATGCGGTTCCTTATTTTTTCTGAATGTTTCTATAAAGAAGGCAAGATTGGAGAATTTACCAAGAATATTTTCACTCTCAGTATTCTTAAAAACTGAAAACAAATTTGATGGAAATAAAATAACCAAGATAGGTTCTGTACCATATGTCCATATGCCATATTACCAACAACAAAAATCTATATCTGTGCCTTGTGTAACATCAAATAATCTTTTTGATTACATCTATTGTCTAAGAACTGGAGAGAAATCCGAAGTAAAGTTAGATAAGGGATCCATAGGGGTGAGAATAGAGAGAATACCCAGATGGTGTTTTGATGGATTTCTCTTTAGAGTTCTTAACTGGTTTATTAACTTAAAAATACAAATACCGTGGTCTATTGTAAACCTATTTATTGGCTATTTTTTATCCAGCCATCCTCAACAATTTGGCGAAACAATTAAGAAAATGCTAGAGAGTGACAACTTACCAAAAACGAATAAAATTAGACTATTTTCCTTTCTTCAGACTTGTAATAGTTGGCTTATAGATTTGAATCCATCTATTGTATGGAAGGAAGTAAAATTAACCGCGCCTTTTTTGTGTAGCACAGATATTGATTTCAAAGAAGTATCTATAGTAAATAAGACAGATAGTAATGGAAAATTTAACGTTACTGTAGAAATTGCCAATAATCTGAATATTGATATTGCAGTTTGTGTTAATGTTGACGTAGCGGATGAGCCTCTCTTCGTCAATCTTATTCCTACATTCAATAAACAATCATATAACGTTGGCCATTTTAGAGATAATATTTCTCGGCAAAGTTCTATTAAAAAGACTATATTATGTTCATTTCCTGAGAATGGAATGAAAAATAAAAATTATGATGTCACCATAGAGTGTGGACCATATATTCCGATTGGCGATACTAATCAGTTTGGTTTATTATTTTATGATTTACGATGGATTGCAGGTGTAAAGACCTATTATGAAGTAAATGGAACAGCGCAGAATTCGATAAAAGAATTATGGTACAACGCCCCAATTTTTTACGGGGGATCTGAATCCGCTAGTGTTTTTCCTGTCTATCACGGTTTAACACATTATTATGGGGAAGAATCACCTGGCGAATTAGAAGAATTATTCAAACCAGTAAGCGAAGACATTAAGAACTTGATATATCTGTACTTATTATGTTCCCTCTTGATTATAGGAACTGCATGTTTTTGCTATTGTGGTTTGAAAATGTATTTAAACAAAAAAGATATAAAATAAGAATTATAAATTCAAATTGCTTTTCATTAAAAATGCAGTAGTGACAATATTTAAAGAAATAATGCTACCTGATCCATAGTGAACGAAATGAAAATTGAACGGTGGTCAAGGGAATTAAGCCATAAAAACCTGTTTTTATTTTTAACTTTACAATCAACTACTTAGCATAATTAGTTTAATGACAAAATATTTGGATATTATATATATGGTTTAATCCTAAAAATCAAATCTACTATTTTTATTTTGTTTTATGTGGAAATTCAAAAAAAGCAATAAACTCATTCTCATACATATGTTTGTTTTTTCCCCAGATTTTTGCAGGTATAGGAAACTCCAAGAAGAAATCTAGATCAGATTTCCACTCTACTGGCATGTTTATTATTCTTTCTTGATCTGCCTTAAATACGGAATGAATATGAGAAAATAACATGTTAACAAAAAGATGTTCGGCTGTTGTGATTGGGGTTTTTCCTAAATCTACATTTTTTTCAAGAATTCTGTGAAGCTGTGGGTTTTTTAAAAAGTACATCCAAAGTTCTCTATGGGAGGTTGCTATCTGTAAATCTACTGCTACCTCATTATGTCTTCTTGTGTGTCTGAGTTCCCAGTAGATGATTATTAAAGTTATAATCAATGCTATGCTCTGAACAATATCCAAAATATTTGTAGTGAATATTTGTAAAATGTTTTCCAGAAGGACGGAAGAAACTTGCAGTAAATAAACGGCTAAAATCATAAACTAACCATAAATCCATTTTAATAATTATTTATTAAGTCATATGTAGCCATGAATTTGTTTAGATTCATAGAACTCGTTAAAAGCTTTTTTTTCACTTGAATATACTTACTTAGATCATCACTTTCTTCAGAAATTACACTATGATTATAATTGCCTTTGTCGTCATAATAGTGTATTATTAAATTATTATCATCAAACAGAAGAAAATCTTCAATTTCTTCAAATATGCCAAGTTTTTTAGCTTCTTCTCTGGTCATAAGGTGAATTTTCTCATTATATTTTTGACTAATTTTGTATGTAAGTATTTCATATTGCATATATTCTGTTAATGGGAGATCAATTATATGAACCCTAATAATATTTATGTGTCTTGCAGTAGCTTCTTTCCACAGATCAGACTGCTCCAACAGCATTATATTCTCAATTTTTTGGAAAAGCTTGTTAAAGTTCTCATTCTTGGTATTTACGTACTTTTCATATAATTCATCATCTGAATACACTTGTTTTGTTTCTAGTTTAAATAAAGAAGAGTTAGTATTCCCCCATAAAATACCAAAATATTTCTCTAATTCCTTTTCCTCTAGCCTCTTCATCTAAATTTACCTTTGGTTCTCAGCAATATTTTTTATTGCAGATATCATAATTTTACGTGGTATTTTGATTGCTTTCTCCCCTTTTGATATACTGGTATCTGCTGGCAAAGAATCAATTACTTCATCAGTAACGTCTTTTCCAATTGCCACAAAGTCCCCGGTCTCTAGCTCATATAAATCCGGGCATTTAATGATTAATGTTGTTATATCTAAAACTGCCGGATGATCACAAACCCTACGTTTAAATTTCATAATCATTTCCCCATTTATCTAAAGGTTTTGATTGTATAAAAATCTACCGCCTATTATTTGCAGTTATGAAATTATTTTTTAACATAGTCACAAAATATTATTCAATCAAGGATCTTCTTTGTTCAATTATGATGTATAGAAAATCTATAAATCCTGAATCTCTTCCCAACATTTTTCAAGATATTTTTTATCTTTGTTTCAACTTCCTCTTCAGAAACAACAAAAACCACAAACCTCCTCAGTCTAGCATTTTTCTTATAGTTTTTTACAATCTGTTCCGGATGGTTGGCCGATGTCTCCACTTCAACAGCGATCTTCCTCCCCAACTCACCGCTTACTTTGGAATAAGCTAGCATGTCAGGCTGTTCAATCCTTCCACTCTGTTCAGGAATCTTCACGTAGTAATCCTGATTTTCCAGCCATTCTTTCGCACGAAACAACAAAGCCCGATGAAGCTCACCACCAGCCTTACTACTTGAACCAGATGTTACACCGACTCCAATTGTTTTCAATCCCTTTTCAGTTAATTTGGTCAGAACCTTTGGCCGCCCCCTCCCCTCTTTCTTCACAATCCTTTCTATTAATCCCTGACTCTGTGCTATGTCCAACTTTTCGCTTAACTTAGAACCAGGAATTGACATGCTTTTTGAGATGTTAGTCCTTGTCGTCTCATCACCTTTTTCCTCAAAAGAATAAACGGTTCGTAGAAGCTCAATTATCTCATTTTCCACTTGTGATTTAAAAGAGATTTGCTGAGTAAGTATCGGGGCAGTGTAAAGCCTTCTCATCCGTTCAAGCAGTTTCTCTGTAAAAGAATGCTTTTTGGATGGAGGTTTTAAGGTGGAAATCTCAAACGGCGGAACTGGCCTCTCACCAAACCCGCTCCTGAGCTTCACGACAGCACGACCGTCAGGCAGAGAAGCAAGCACACGCAAAACCTTGCTCTTGTCAACAGAGCCGAAAGAGTCTGCGACCATCCTGGCATCTTTTTCAGAAACACGAAAGATTGTCTTGGTAGCAGTGTTGCCCAGAATGTCTCCAAGAAGCTTGTCGGGAACCTGTTTTGTGTGCTGGTGTGCAAGCAAAAGTCCAATCCCATATTTCCTTCCCTCGGTAACCAAATCCCCCAAAGTCTCCAGATGAGCAAAACTCTGAAACTCATCTATCGCCAGAAAAACGGGTGACCTGTCTTTTCTTTGTCTTGAGACGATAGTCAGCCATAGTTTTGTAATCAGGGCCGAACCAATCAGGCCGGCATTCATCTCTGACAGCTCGCCTTTGGGCAATCTCCAAATCACAAGACGGTTAGGCTTCAGCAGTTCCTCAATGTCAACAGTGGAAACCTTCTGGCAGAAAATCTTTCTGAGCAAATCATTCTTGACAAATGGCTCAAGTTTATTGATAACTGCATCAGTTCTCCCTTTCGGCAAGCTCCCCAAATCGTCATAAAAATCCTTGTATTCATCCTTGTCCAGTTCCTCCTTTATCAGGTCAAGCATTTCCTTAAAAGTCGGTGAGTCATCATTCCGGTAAAGCCTCCGAAGGGCATTCTGGAAAATCCTGTTAAGGGAAGGCCCCCAATACTTGTCGCCATACAGTTTTTTCATAAAGCTTACGATCTCCCCAATCATTCTTTCAACCATGATTTCACGCTGGGTTTTGTCCTGGTATCTGGGGAGTTCAAACGGATTGAGGGAGAACCCAACTTTAAGCAGGTCAAACAAAAGAACGTTTCTCAAATCCTCGGGATAGGCAGCCTCACAAATGTCATAAGCAAGGTCGCCGTGGGGGTCCAGAATCCATGTGCAGAGTCCCTGACGGAAAGCATCCAGAACCTCGTTTATTATCAGCGTGCTCTTGCCTGAACCCGTGGCCCCCAAAACATACTGGTGGCGGAACAGGTCATCATTTTTTACGTAGATTTTTTTAGTCTGGTTTCTGCACGACACTTCACCCAGACATAATCGGATAGGTCTTCCATACACAAAATCACCATTGCAAGTTTGAAAAGGAGGGTTTGGAATATTCCACTCCGCAGTTTTCGGCCCCCACAGGCAGATGAACAAACGAGGCCAGCTCAGGAACGCTTATCATAAAACTGTTTGAAAAGAATGGAAATTCCCTTATGTTCATGCTGGCCAGAACATCCATAGAATTCCTGAAAACAGGAAAAGAAACAATTTTTGGAGACAGACGGCACCTGTCCGTATCAAAAACAGAAAAAGTCCGGGCAATATGCTCACAGCTTTCCCTAGCCTTGAATCCATCATTGGAAACAGCAGCTATCCTGACAAGGCATTTCAAAACAGGAATTCCCACGCCCCTGAAAAACAAATCATCCCCGTATTTCTGAGTCAACGCAATCCTTTTGTTCTTCGGTATTTTCCACAGTTTTTCAAAGAGGACCTGCACGAGAACCCGGGAATCGTGCCCGTTCATCGCTTCCAGGACATGGCGAAGCGGTTCATAACGGAAATCATTAGAACATTTCAAATTCAGCTCCACCCCGTGCAGAGCAAGGGAGCAGGAAGAAACATAATCGCCCTCTCTTAAAGTTGGAACGCTTGCCTTAGACCTCTTCACAACAACTTGCGGGTAAACGGAATTAAGCTGTCCTTTAAGCATCCCTTCAACCGATGCTGCAGAAGAGAAAAAATGGAAGCTGAAGCCTTTATCCTTCCAGATTTCAAAGGAAAAACGTCCCGAATAATTCTGAAGCATGTAGAGCACTTTTTGCATTCCAGCCATTGAATCCAAAGAGCATTCGGAAGGGACCATGTCGAGGAGAAAACCGTCAGGAAAATCAAGGCAGTTTATCTCATTCTGCGAGAGTTTGTGAAGTCCGTATTTCCATTCCTTAAACAAAAAATCACCTTTTGGGTATCGGGTATTTCCCGACCTTGACGAGGAAACTTGCAACCAGCATTATCAGGCCAAAAACAACAGATGCGATCATGGTCAGGATGTCCTGTCTCTGCATTAACAACAAGACGAGCACAACAAACCCGGAGAGCATAACAACGCCAAGGACAAGTTTGGCAGCACCTTTCACGAGCCCGCCTATCAGTATTCCCAAAATCAGAGCACCAAGAGCGTAAAGCATCCAGTTGTTTTCCAAAGGTAATTCTGATGGAACATTCACAAAAACATCCGTTATGTTCCACATCCAAGGGCTGGCCACATCTACCACAGAAAGAGTTCTGCAAAAAAGGGGATTAAGGAAAACAGAGAGTGGATTGCAACAATATTTACACTATCGGTAAATTATAAGTTGCCAGTTTTTTTGAATATGAATTTTATTTTGTTTTTATTTTTACCCTTCCATGCTGGATTATCTTCAACTAGTTCAGAAAAGACAATAAATTTAATTTTCTTATTCTTCAGTGATTTAATACGATTTTGATTCGGTCGCTCCCAAAACCAAAATTCCCCTCGCTTTGATTTTGAGCTGACATAATTTTTAACCTTTTTTTCAAGTTTTTCAATATGCTCATTAAGATCAATGGTATTCGGATCTGTTTTACATTCGACTAAAATGAATTCATCATCTATTTCATAAGTAATATCCAATTCATCTCCATCTTTTTTGATATTCCAATCAACATTTTTGTATGAATCTTTATTTGTTAGAGTATAGTAACTTAATAATTCCAATACAAGTCCTTTGGCTTCATTGGCAATATTTCCTTCCAGTCTTTTATTTGATATTTTATCCAATTCTTCTAATACTTCTCTTCTCTTACCTGATACTATTTTATCTGCAACATATTCTTTGAATTTTTGTTTATCAATCTTCATTTCTCTTATTTCAATCAAACCTTTCTTTTTGTACAAGTCGATGATCTTTTCAGCCATCATATGCTCGCTGCCTGAAAACCCGGAATAATCACCACAACAATCATAAAAGAGAACCCAACCAGAATAATCAGAAATCCCAGTACTTCCAAAAGCTTCAATTAAAACCCCATAACTAAAATCATTTCCATTGACACTCTTATCAGGATGGATGAATTTACAGACGCACGCCTTTTCATCAATACCAAACATTCTTTTTGTTTCGGCTGCACCAATCAACATTTGTATAAATGCAGGAACACCGTTGAAAATATGACTCTTCGATGAATCTAAAAATTCAATCTGATACCAAAGAAGTTTAGAATCTAATTTCTCTTTTTCATTCAATTGGATTTTTTTATCATATTTTAAAAAATTCTCAATTGCTTTCTTTGAAATTTCCCTTTTTATCCTAAAAAACTTTGAAAATCCAAAATTCATTTCAAGCTTTTCTCCAAGAGGAGTAATTATCTCATCTCTAACCTTTGAAAAATAACTATCCAAATCATCTCGTTCCACAGGAGATTCTTTATCTTCATCCGAAGTATCCCACTCAATTTCAGAAAAATCTTTGATTTCTCCATCTCCTGAAAAGATTTCTACCTCTTCGCTCCAATCAGTAGATTTATGCAAGTATCTTAAGCTAGTTTTATTATATCTTTTCTCCCCCAACAATTGATACCAAACAAATTGTAACGCATATTTATATCCCTCAAAAGTCTTCTTTCTGTGATTTTTCTCAAATCCGTCTTTTAGGACACCTACAAAATAACCATGTGGAACGAATCTTGATGTATCATTCAAATAAATATAAATGTAAAACATAGTAGCGTATTTTAACGCCTCTTTTTTCCCAATTTGTATTTTTGGAGAAACCTCAATATTATCTTCGAATATTTTTTCGAATTTACTGATAAAATCATCTTGAAATTTATTTATGGATTCTTGTAGTTCTTTCCAATTTTTTGCATTTTTTATTGATCTCCGATATTTATTGAGATTTTTTAAAAAAATGGTTTTTTCACAAGTATTTGGTATTTTACTAAGTTCAATCCCTGTAAACCTAGCCCTCGAAAAGATAAAATCCTCGTCAATTGGTAGTTCCGAACCATAAATAATGGAGTGGAAAAAGGTTCGTATAAGTGAATTCTTCAAGTAATTCTTTATTTTCATCATCCATGAAAAAGATTAAACTTTTGAATCTATTAAAAACTATGGAAGGGCTCATTTAATTACTTTGCACTCCGCTCTCTCCCAAGAGCCGTATATCAATCTCCCCAATTCTTATCCATGAAGCCTGAAGAAAAGGAGATATGGGCCCACATGCCAGAATGGGCAAGGATTTTGCACGGTTTGGAAAAAGAAGATGAATCCGGGCTTTTCAGGAGTGAAATATTTAAAGATTAGAAATTTTAATTATTATCCGGTAATGAACATGTTTTAAGCAATGACCAGACAGCGAGCCTTCAGAACACAACGAAACCGGAGGTGGTACGATGAACGACTGTTGCAAAGACTGCATTTTCAAAAACAAAGAAGTCTTGTCTCCGGGCTATCTTCCAGACCACATGCCGAACAGGATGGAAGAGATAAAGGAGATAAGCCGGATTATTCACGACTCCCTGAAAGGCAAAACCACTCACGTTCTTATAAGCGGCCCACCCGGCACAGGAAAGACGGCTGCAATAAAGCTAATTTTCAAAAACTTGAAAGCAGACACGAACGCCCTGTTCTGTTATGTTAACTGCTTCAACAAAAGCACGAGGATGGGTGCGCTTTACTCGATGGTACTGGACTTCTTTAAGGAGAAAAGGCCCACAAGAAAAATGCCCTCAAGGCGGGGCATTGCCTATGACGAGCTCCTCGACTCGTTGAGGGGGGAACTGGCAAAAACAAACACAAGGGTTATACTGTGCCTTGATGAGATAGACCAGCTTGAAGAGACGGAACTGCTGTACGACATTCTGCGGACAAGGATAAGCGGGGTAACTGCACAGGTAATCGGGATATCAAACAACCCGTTCATCTTCAAGGACCTTGACCCGAGAACTAAGAGCAGGCTTTACCCGTTAAGGGAGATTTCCTTCAATCCATACTCGAAGGAACAGATGAGAGAAATAGTCAAAGCAAAAGTCGAAGGCGCATTCCACGAGGACGTCGTGGACAAGGAAGCAATAGAATACCTGGCAGAGTTTACTGCCCAGAAAAAAGGCGATGTAAGGGTGGCAAGGGAAGCATTGTTAAGGGCGGGGGAGCGTGCCATAAAATCAGGGGAGTCCAAAGTGGGAGTGAAGCACATCAGGGAAAGGCTTGACAGGACCAGGCACACAAAGGCAATAAGCGTAATCAATGAACTTACAAAAAGGGAGAGGTTCATCCTGAGATTGATACCGGAAAAGGGGACATACTACCCTCAGTTGTACAAGTTTTACAAGTCAACAGACGGCCAGCTCGGCGACAGGATGTTTAGAAACCATATAAAAAGATTCTCCAAGTTTAATCTGATAAACATGGAGCGAAAAGGAGTCGGTGGCAGTTACTTCATAACCCTGAACACGCCAAAGGATGTTTTGTTTGGGATGTCTTAAATTTTGCATAAACTCTGTTGTGCGAAGTTCATTTGGGTAACCTCCAATACTTTTCTGAGATGAAAGGCAGATAATTGTCTTCATCACTAAAGCAGGTTAAATTGACTAAAAAGCGTAAAGATTGTAAGGCAAGAGATGGAAAATTAGTCAATGAACCCAAGTTTTGAATGTTGATATTCTCATTAATAACCTCCAATAAAGGTTTTACGATTTCATCCCTCAAATCACCAATTCTTCCTCCTTTTAAGTAGTTATTAAGCAATATTTTCATCTCATCCTTGTTGTACTTTCTACCCCTCTCTATTCTTTGCCGTAAGCGAGCCACATTACAGATAAAATATACATTGTTGTTTTCAATGCTTTTATTTTTCAATAAATCAGGCGATATGAGCAACGTGACTACAATTTTTCTAATTTCATATTTTGGATAGTATTCTTTTACAATTTTTTCAGCTTTATTTAAGAAATTAATGGCTTGTTTGTGTTCGTGTTCATACCATTCGTCTTTACATTGAATTAGTAGTATTTCATCCTTTTTTTTCGGAGCGAGAATTCTTGGCTCAGTGGAAATTGATAAAGACCCAGAACCAAAAACATCTATCTCTATGCTACTTACTTTCGGCTCGTGTTTCTTCTTAATAGTCTTCGGCCTTAACAAATGGTAGTTTTCTATTACGGTTTGCCATTTATATCTAAAACGTAAAACGCTTGCTACAGCACTTTCCAAAAATTCACCCATTGACTCTTTTCCCATAATTCTCACCTATATTTCTTGATGACTGAATTGTGCACAACTCCTTATATCCGAACCCGCTCTATTACTTTAACTCCTATTTCTAAAATATTTAAACCGAAGGATGTTTTGATGGCACAAACATAAATAGTTCAATTATAATGCGACTAAATGATTACTCTACTAACACCTAATAATTGATAATCTTCCAAGACCTTTGCTTCTTCGTAACTATACTTCTTATACTTATAAACCGTTTTCATAACATAGCCTAGTTTTAACTGATTTTCTTTTAAATAAGAGTCTAAAAATAATGAGTTGATTTCAATATAATGACCGTGTGGAATCTCTACGTCTTTATCATGTCTATCTTTTAATCCTTCCAGCCAATCACAGCTTTTTGCAACCACAATTTTTTCTTTATGATACTTCCATTCATTACTTTCTAATTTGACCTCTAAATCACGGCCTATCTCTTCTGATAGACCAAAAGGTACAGGGAAATCTCTAAACCATTGCCATAAAGCTATTACTAAATCTCTATTTCTAGCAACAATAGGATAAAGTATTAAATCTTGAACTTTGATTGGTGAAGTCTTAGTAGAAATCTGATGTGAATAAGACTCGAGGAAATTAAATGGCCTGGGAGCTCTTGGAATTAATAGCATTTGTGGTGAATATAAAATCTCTTTTGCTACCTCTTTTGGATCGGGCATATCTTTCCCTATTACTTTATACCCAAAAGCTGCCAATATCATAGAAGTATCTATTTCTCCCTTTATCCATCCATCTATAGGTTGAACAGCACCATCAATCCCTATCACTTTAAACTCATTATTCTTTTTAACTATCTGATCAATACAATCTCTAAGACCTACTCTAGATAAATCAAAACGTCCATTATTTCTTGAGCTAACAGATTTAAACTTGGGCCACCATCGAGGAGTCCTATCAGGTTGTATTTTCCAATATGATAATTCTATAGGCAAGGTTGCATAAGCATAGTGAAGATAAAAATCATCAGGGATAAGTTTTTGCTCATGAAAGTATTGTAATACCCGCAAGAAAGCAGAGCGGTACACTTCACTCAAGATTGTGGACATTCCAGACAAAATAGGTGAATGCTCACCACCCATAAAATACATCGTATCCCCAACCTTTTCTTCTATATTGTATTCCTTTACTATTTCCTCAGATGTATAAGCCCATTGTTTCACAAAATCCTTCCCTGTTTCTTGTTTTATTTTATTGGCACGTTGAAGATAAATCGGCGCCAAAAATCCTTTGATGTATTTCTTAAAAAATTCACCAGGACAATAATCAGAGGACACTTCAACAATGTTTTTCCTGTCGTGTGTGAGATTGATTTGCGTATCTAATAATCGAGCTAATTCTTCAATAAGCTTTTCTATTACTATAGATGTCATGGGTAAAGCATTGACTACTTTCTCCAAACTAATATATTTAATCGCTTTATCTTTTCTTTCAACCGCTTTAAGTATGGAAAGTAGACCTATTACTATAACACTTTCGAGTTTTTGATTTTTTATCCAGTTCAAAAGTCTTCCAAAAATTTGTTCTTTGTCTTGCGAAGATATTAACATTCTTGCTATACCTGTCGCTGCTCTTTCCCGTACTAAAGGGCTTGGCCACAAAAGCCGTTGGAATAAAATATCTACTACAGATATGTTGCTACTTTCTGTTACCCATAGAGATCTAGGTAGTTCCAAATCGACCATCAAAGACTCCGCAAATTTAACACTCGCTTCGGTTATTTTTTCAATTGATTCCAGATTATTGAATAGTGTCAGAAATTCAACTACATGAGGGATAGGGACAAAATAACTTCCGCCTCTTCCATATCTTTTTCCTGAATAGATAATACTTTTTTCGAAAAACTCCATATATCTATCTGGGTAGTGTTTTTTGATGAAATCCCACCGTTTCTCGGCTTTTTCCTTGTAAGTCCAGTAAAGATTCCAACCACTATTATTTGCTTGAGCCCAACAAAGATAATCGAAAGCTTTGCCATTATCAAATTCATAGGCTAAAGGGTAAAGAAGGTCTAATATCTCACCTTCAGCGTTATGGAGTCCACCCTTTTCAATAACTGCTACTAATGATTGATAAATCTCTTTTTTTTCTACACTTTCTTTATCGAGCCAGTATTTTGCCCATGGAATAAAGAATTCGCGTTGATCCCACCCAGTTTCAATAGTGGCTAAATACTTTTCTAACTCCTTTGGCACGACTAATGAATAATCTTTAACCTCTTTTCTAAAATTAGATGTTGATGATGATCTGTTTTTTTTCTGATATTCTATTTTCCCAAAATAATCTTCTATAATTTTCAAAGCCTGTCCGGCACCTTTCTTGGTTTGTGAAAGAGTTTTAAGCTCTCCAAAAGAATCTTTATCCAAAGCGGTTATTGCCAGAGCAACATCAGTATCTTTATTAAATCGTAAAGAACGCAAGACATATTTAAAAATGTCTCGAGCTAAGAATAGTTCTTCATCCTGAGCTTTTTGATAGTAGTATTTATACAGTAGTTGAGAATTCACAGTAATCAAAACTCTTGCCAGATCTCTCGGGAAGTAACGAGTTTCATCCCCATCTGTATAATCAGTCACATTCTCAACAATTGGAGCTATTCTTTTGATCCACTCATTTGTCTTTTTTGAACCTGCTTTATGGCAAATTTGTATTGACTGCAAAACTCCATCCAGATACATATCTTTGTGATAACCATATCCTAATAAATTACTTGCTACTAATTCGAGAAATTCCTTGCAATTCTTATCGTCCCGATGGATAGATGCTAATTTTGCCAAATCGGCATAATGTTCAGATCTATCTGAAAAATAAGTAACTAATTTTTTCCACTTAGGCTTTTCATCCGACATGAAATCCTTGTATGCTTCTTTGGAAAGACAGGGAGTATTCAGATTTAACAAGAATTCCAGTAATTTAGCCCGATCATAAAATTTACTTAAAATAACGGTATCTAAATTTTCCTCATCTATTTCATCAGATTGCTTTTTCGTAAGTTTAAGCAAACGGATTGTTTTTAAAATTGAAGATAACGAGACCTGTAAGCTAAATTGCAACTCGTAAAGGTCTCTATCTTCTGGAAAATTAAGCTTTTTGACGGAAGCTAATTTTTTAAATACCTCTTTATAATCGATTGGATTATTTTCTTTAATTTGTTTAGCTATTTGGATTGACGCTTCAAAAATCTTTGACATTATGTTTAGAGCCCATCTATCTTCCGCATTGCCTATCCATGTTCTAATCTCATTTTCTTTACAGAGTGATGCATAAACAACCCCTAAGTGAAAATTATTTGAGAAAATTTTCACATTTTCTTCTCTTTTACCTGTTTCATACTCCTTTACAGATAATGGAAATTCCTCATATTCAGGGAGGGTAGGTACGTGTTTTATTTTCTTGCCTTGTACAGCCAAATAGAGCAAGCAGAAAGGACTCAGGATGGTATGATTTTCCTTGTCAATTATTTCTAAGAATTGCTTTTCTTGTGACTCAAGGTCACATTCGGCACACCTATCTAAGACCTCTTGTTTTTCCTCTTGGGTAAGGTCCAAGGCGAGTAATTCACTGACTTTGGTAAATTGTTTTGTTCTCAGTAATGAATCCACATAAATTTTAAATAAATCGCTTGACCATCCTGAATCCGCAAACTGTTTTATATATCCATGAATGCGTTTTACATCATGAGTACGAATAAAAGGAATAATTCTTGTTAGACATGCAGAAATCAGAGGGATATGCCCACCAATGGCTCCTTTCTTTGTATATTCTTGAATATCATGTCTACCTCTCAAAATATCAATTGTATCTTGTATTACTTCTGATTTCCCTTGTTTTTCAGCTAATTCAGCTATAGCTAATAATTTTCTCGAGGAATACTCACTTAAATTAAGCCTAGATACATCAGGGTTTCTTCTATTAAAGGCCTGTTTCCATATTTTTTCACTTGATTCTTCGACGAAATTTAGAGAATTTTGATAGTAGGAGTTTAAATTAGATAATTCAAAAGTTTTACCAAAAACATTTCTTTCAAAAGATGCTTTTGCTCCTAATTCAAGTTGAGAAATAATCTTTTTAGGATCTCTCGGATAACATATTGCATCAATAAGCCAATTTTTATCTGTTTCAAGAATTGGTTCGGGGTCACCAAGGTCATAGGATAGTTTTCTTAATTCTGCCCATTTCAATTCTTCATTATTTGAATTTTCAAGCCAATCCTTTAAATGCTGTTTTATACTTTTTTCTTGCTCCTTATATTCACCTTGAGAGCGAATAAATGTCTCAAAACTATTGTGATATATGGACACACCATTTTTATCCTCCTCTAATAAATGGGATATTGAATCAAAGCCCTCGGTTATTTTACTTGGATTAGATTCGAATAATTGTAGTACTTCTAACAAATGACCTTTTTCTAAAGAGAATCCCATTGAGGCAATAAGAACTGCTAAAGTTTTTCCTGGAGGGGGAATTTTATTCCATAAGGAACTATAGTATTTAGCAATATCTCCTTCACAAGGAAGTAAATCATTTAATTCAAATTTTGTTAGAAGCTTATTCTGTAACTTATTTTTAAGTTGTTTGAGTATATAACGCAAGTGAAGAGGATTACCCTCTGTTAATTCAAACAATTTGTTATATATGTCTTGTCTTTGTTGATGGTCAGATGGAAGATTGAGTCCAGTTACGTTCTTATCAACGATTCTACATAACCCCTCTTTCGTAAGCCCTTTTATCTCTGTCCACTTATCTTCTGGGCATTTATCAAGAACGATTTGAGGCAGATATTGCTTTGCGGTAGTTTGTGTTCCAAATACAATCCATACCCCTGGTTGTGGAAAAACCACTTCATTTAAGAAATCTTTCAATTCCCTTTCATCTGCATATCGCAGAACATGATCTAGTCCGTCAATAATAAAAACAAGGGCTTTCCCTTGTTTGTGAAGCGACTGAGCAATTTTATCTAAATACTCTCTAATGGGGATATTTTGGGAATTTTTATGAGCTAGCGTTCCTAATTCTTTTGGATATTGCTTTATCTGAGCCTTGGTTGCTTCTATAACACGATTTGAATTCACCCTTTCTATAGGATTTGCTTCTTTCGGAGATATATGATAGTGATGGCGAATTGAGATAACTCTATCCTTACAAAGAGTTTCGTGAAGTTTAGAAAGATAAGTACTTTTACCGGTACCCGGTTTTCCAGAGATAACCTCAATTCCACCAATAGGGTTCTTTAAATCGTTCAAGATCTCCCGGTGTTTAGTTTCATTAAAGAATACAAAATCACTTGGTATTTCAAATTTCTCATTTAATGGTTCTGGTTTATCCCATTCGCACCATTCTTGAATCTGCTCAACTGATAAAGGACGAGTGTATTGCTGTCTACATTCTTTATGAATTTGTAGTAATAAATTATCTATGCCACTTTTGGTTGCTCCTAATTCCTTTTGAAGACTATCCCGTGTTCTATTTTCTAATTCACTTAATTCGGGTTGCTCAAACAAGAACTGAAAATTATCAAAAAATGTATTTATTTTATCTTCATCACCAAGCTGTTCTTTTAATTTCGAATAAACTTTAGGAAGCTCTCCTTTTACTTTTCTGATAGCTATTTTTCTATCCTCTATGTACTTAAGAATCTTATTAGCATCAGCAGAGCCGTTTGTTACCAGCATGGATGATTTAATCTTGTCGTTTAATTCAGGCTTAAGATAGGAATCAAACCATTTTTTTATCAATGATTTCTTCGCCTTTCCTTTAGGCTCCAGTAAATCATCCCATGTCCACAAATCCGTTTGAGGATTTTGCTTATGCTTTACCTGATACAAGTAATAAAAATCCTCGTTATCGCATTGAACAATATCATCTAGATAAAATTTATTATCCTGTACCTCACCAGGAATTGTTTCAAACCTAATCCATCTGAACTTTGTAGGATCTTTTAGCCATTCCACACATAAATAAAGACCCCAAATGTCTTGGTAGTCAAATCCAGTTCTAATTGAACTTGTAGGATTTTTTCGTCTCATAATATATCAGCTATGTTAACCGTTAATATTTTATTAAATTGTGACCTATGTTCTGTAGTCTAAGGCCATCAAAATTTTATATAACTCCTTATATCCGAACCCGCCATATTACTTTAACTCTTGTATCAAAAATATCAATTTATGATAATCTAGATAACTCTGGTCCTTGAATGTTTACTAAAGTAATCCGGTTATTTGTTGAATATCTCTTGCAGCAATATGAGAGAAACGGCGACCGTCAACTATAGATATAGATTCTATCCCAAACGCTTGAAGGCGATTTCGGACGTCATCTACATTAAATACATTATTTTGGCCATTCTGTGGATACGGAGGATCAATGATGAATGCGTGAAAGTTAAATCCTCCAGTTTGTTGAGCGAGCCGTATTGTGTCTTCCATTGATAGTCGTGTTCTTGTATTTCCTGGTTGTAAAGCAATGGCTATTCCCCTGATTGCCTGTTCATGTGCCACGGTTTGAAAATGAGTTCGTAATTCTTGTCTTGATATACCCATTTCTTGGGGAGAGGGCGCAATGACATATATTTTTGTATGATGTATGTGCTCTTCAATTTCGCCTATGAAACTCCCAGTACGACATCCCGTTAAACTGCGGATGATAGTTGTCTTTCCTGAATTTCTGTCTCCAATGATTGCAATAAATGGTTTCATATTTTATAGTCTCCTTAGAGAAATTGCACCTAAACCCTATTAAAGGAAGTACATTAGTTCAATTCCCTTTATCAAATTAATTTGAAATTTTGATTTATATATAGTAATTCTTAATTTGAGAATTTTAAATCTTTTAATGTGCTTTAATAGTTATGTTTTTTATAAACTTTGAAACCCCCGCCCTCTTTGTGTTTATACCACTAATCCTCTAAAAAATCTACATGACAGAAAAATGCATTTCATGCGAACTGTCTCTTAAGGACATAATCAAGGAATACGGTCAAAACGCAGTAGAAGGCGGCTATCATTTGGAAAAAGGATTCCTTTGCGAGCCATGTGCAGAATACGACCTGACCGAACCCCCGCTGACCGTCTATCATAATAGTGAGGATATACCCAAAAGGATAGGTCACTACATATCAGACTACTGGCTTGAAGGGGAAGAAGCTCCCTTCGGTTTTGAATGGGTGTCTACTGATGCCTGGAGAGGCCGCTACGAAACAAAGCACAACGACGGTCTGGTAAGTATTTTTGACGATTAAATTTTGTCCTACCATGAGAGCGAGCAGATGCTAAAGGTTCTGCATGACATAGCACTCAAGGCATTTGATCTGACGAATGTGGACTACTACCGAGTTTTCTCTCGCACATCCAACGTTTTCTGCACAAACATGGACATCTACATCGAGAAGACAAAAGAGAAACTTGGCAACGAGATAATCGAAACAGCAAAGAAATACGTGAACTATGACAACCCGGTTTTCTCAACAGGGATTCTGTTCCCGAGGGATAAGCCGGCAGATTTCGAACTTGGAAATATTGAATCAGTAAGGCAAATTAAAGCAAGTGAATATGTGAAATTGTTAGTTGTCACAATTGGAGATTCAATTTTAGGACGATAATTAATATCTTTTAATGTAACATTTGTTTAGTCAATTAACCAAGGAATATTTTTCACTTTTTTAGGAATTTTCCTATCTGCTATGTTTTCTTTCTTATGAATAATAATTTTCCCATTTCTAAAATGAATGGAGTTCATTGATAATTCTTGGGGATTAATTAAAAAATTATTTTCTGATAAAAGATGCTGATATGTTAAAGCTATTTTTTTCCCACAATGTTCTTCAATTTTTTCTATGATAGATTGAAAATTTGAAGGAATCTCATTTTCTAAATAATACATTAGAGTTTTCGCTCGAATATCCAAAGCTTTTGTACCATCTGATCGTTCAATTAAATTACTTAATATTATTTGGGCATTTTCATTATTTCCATCTAGATGTTCTAATACTCCCATAATTAATTGACACCTTTCATAATAATATGCAAGACCCAGTTCTTTGAATAAATTTGTTGCTTTAAGAATTGAACTCATTCCTTCATCAATATCACTATCAATTAATTGTGCTTTTCCTTTTGATAGTAACATCAGCGCTAAACCAAAATCAGATATTATATTACCCTGACGAAGATAGTGATCTATTGTTGCTATTGCAACATCTGCCAATCCTTGTCGAAGTCTGCATACTGAAATTCCATAATAAGCATGCATCCTCTGTAAAGCAGCATTTCCAACGGATTTGTCTCCAAAAAATATTAAACAATGATTATAAAAATTAATCGCTTCTGAATAAGATTCAGCTGAACGAAGAATATTGCCAATTAAGAAATATATAGTTCCCAAACAGTATTGTTCTATATTGTTAATTTTTGAATTGCGATCTGCATCTAATATTCCCTCATTAATTATATCTACGTTTTTTAGTAAAAGATTAATACCACGTCTAGGTCCGTATATTT
The DNA here is from genome assembly GCA_964640555.1 of uncultured Thermoplasmatales archaeon. Taxonomy (GTDB): domain Archaea; phylum Thermoplasmatota; class E2; order DHVEG-1; family DHVEG-1; genus JAUWWG01. The sequence goes on from CAZXHI010000024.1 coordinate 27,217, forward strand.
TTCTAATACACTCAATATATTCTAGGAGGGCTAATGTTCTCAATTCTTTAAAGGTATCTCTATTTTTATGTATATCAAAAAATGTTTTTGCTGCTTGAATTAATTCGTCATGAGAGCCTCTATATATTTGAATGATCCCGAAAAATAAGTCCAATATATTGATATCAGGAAAATCCCCCCATTTTTCCTGAATAATTGCTTGACCTTGAGAACTTCCTAATATCTCTGTCCATTCTTGCCAATAATCTATTAAAAAGTCATTGGCTTTTTTATCTTTTAAACGACAATAACAAATATATTTGTAAAATGTAGAATACGTTGTCAATGAAATTTTATCTAGAATATTCAAAACAACCTTTGCAGCCTCTTTTTTATTTACTATATTTTCAACTGAAGATATTACAATCGGATGGAAAGTTATATATTCATTATTACAATTTTTTTCTTCGTCTAAAATAAGACCAAAATTATTTATTCTTTCCAAGTCATTAATTGGTATAATTTTTTTAAAAATTGCACCATTACATAAGAATGCTATATATAGCCAAGATCTGACTCTTTGATCCATTGATAATATAAGTTCTTTGAAATATTTTTGAACTTCATCAGGCTGTTGAATAGCAGTTTTAGCCTTTGTTATTAGTTCCGTTTCAGATAAATATTCTCCATGACAACTAATACCAATTGTCTTTATAACAAAAGGATGATACCCAATAATATCGACTAATTTAAAAAGCCATTTTGATTCTGTTTTAATATAGTATTTAAGCATTGAAATAACTTCATCCTTTGTTGGCATTGAAAGTTGATACGATTTTATATCAAAACCAATTGTTGGTCTAACTCTTGAGGTGAATAAAAATTTAGATCTTTTTCCAATTTGGTTCAATAATTTAATAATTTCTCCATATTCTTCTGGTTCATTACATAATAATTCTCCATGATCAAAAATATACAATATCTTCCCTAATTCAGATAATTCAATTACTGATTTCATTGAAGGAAAGGCCAAGCTTGAATGATATCCTTGCTTTACTGCTTTTTCAAAAATCGGAATTTTAATTTTTTCGTGTATGGATTTAATATCTTTACATCTTCGTAAATCTATTGTGATAATTGGAGAATTGGGATAAATTTTTTTTGCGCCAGCTCGTGCAAGAGTAGTTTTACCAACTCCTGGACTCCCAACTATTGCTAATCCTTTTACATTAGTAAATTGTGAATTCAGAAATGTGATAAAGTCATCAAAAACTGCATTTCGTCCAATAAATTCATGGGAAATGTCTATAATATTTTGTTTTTTTTTAATTTATACAATTTTAAGTCTTCGCATCCTTTTGCATAAATTTCTTTCATTTCCTCAATCTCAATATTGAGGTGTTCTATTAATGTACTTGATTTGATTAAATTATATAAGGTATCTGTAATAACAAGCTCATCTGAATTTGAATTAGAGCAACATCTAGAAACAACATTTGCCAGATCACCTTGTAATTCATTAGGAGGTTCTCCAATTAAATTTATATTTCCATAACCTGCTCCACAACGTATTTTAATGTTATCATTTTTAAATTTTGCGGTCATAAATGCCTTTGTTAATTCCATATAGAGAAGTAAAACATCTTCTGGATTTTTTGAAAATAAGTATACACCATCACCTGTTGTTGATTTAATATTTTGAATATCATGACCTAAAGATTCAAGATTAATAAGGACATTTTTTACTGGCATTTTGATTAAATCATAATAAATATTTTGTTCTACATCATCAGATTCATGAACCGATTTTGTAGAATCCTTCGCATCAAAAAGAAACAACATACCCCTTTCTTTTTTAATTTTCATTTCTACTCCTCAATAATGACCATTATTATTTTTCGGTTCAACCATCATAGATTCAACAGATAATCCACAACTTGTACACATATTACATACTGGACATTTTTTTGTATTATTAGAACAAAATGGATTATCATAATGACAATATTCTCGTCCAATAATCCAGTCGACAAAACATAATTTTGCCATGCTTTTGTTATATTGTTTACAAAAGACAACCATTGCATCCCTTATTTGTTTTCTTAAATTTGTTATCTCTTCTTGAGTTAAATTACTTCTATTTATAAATTTATTAACCAGTTCTTCTGAAAGGATTTTTATTCTCCCGGTTCGTAGATAAACACGTATTACATGATAATCAATTGCAGGTTCAATTTTTTCTTCATCATCTACATTTAGAAGGTTTGCTCTAATTAACAATTGAGCAAGAAGATTACTTTTCTTATGTAAGGGATCATCACCAAATACGCTTAAAGAATTTATTTTTGTTAAAAAACCATAATTTCCCAGAAGAATTGGAGAATCAATCAAATCATAAAAAAAGTCATTTGAATACAATTCTGAAATTTCTTTTCCAAGATCTATAAGCATGTTAGTACGTCGATTTGCATCAATTTTATGAGGTTTATTATATCCATCAAAATAACTTTTAATATTCTCGTTTTTAATCTCGGTAAGTTTATCCAGAGAAAAATTATCAGTGGAATTACGAATTTTAGGAATTACATTATTGCATAGAAAGTCCCAATTTACATTATGACAAATTGCACATGCAAAAAATAAGGATTTAACTTGGTCTATTTTACTTTGTTCTGAGAAAGGAATACCACCCCATTTATTCTTAAATTCAATTTCTAACCTATCAAATAATTCGGCAAATTTTGATAATTGGATATCGTCTATAACATATTGATACATTAACATATTTCTTTTCCCCAACAATTCATACAATCATTAATTAATTCATTTGCATAATTAATAGTTTCTTTCATTTTTTCCCCTGGAATGCTATCCGATAAGGTACCTCCCAATAATCCACATGCAGTATTTTCATTTTTTCCAAATGATGCAAATAATTTTGTTTCGATGCCTTTATTTTGAAAGATATCAATAAGTTGATGAGCTTCCTCTATAGTTATGTTATCATTTGAACTTATATCTTTGGATTCATTATATTCACAAAGACTTACTCTATGATACTCAGGATCTAATAAATCTGCCAGTTTATTAAGAGATTGTTTATCATGAGTAAATGAAATATTTTTATTTTTTGGGGTGAAATTCCTAAATAACAATATACCAATGCAAGGTTTCTCTCCAGTTAAATTATATATATCCTTGAGCTTTTCTAATATTTCTTTATGAGGGTATAAATTATCGATGGGCATTAAAAGATTCCTATTTTTTGAAGCATGCAGGGAAAAATGAATGGTCACTCTGGTATTTCCAAAATATCCATCTGCAATGTCTTTATACACTGAATCTATTAATTCTGGTACCCCACATGTGGCAATTATATGTCTATATACTTTTTCATTTAGGTCTTTCATTATCCTATCTGTAATTTTAATTGCTGATCGAACGTCTGAGTAGGAAAATCCAGGTTCTCCTTGTCCCATATAAGCAAATTCTCTTTTGTTTGAATTAATATTCTTATGATCTATACACCTTTTGTCAGCTATGACCATAAAAATATTCTGTATTGCTATTTCCCATTGGGATAATTTTCCCTTAAAAGGTAAAACCTTTCCAGTTCTACAGAAGAGACATTCTTTTTTCATTTTTTGCAATATGCAACCTGAGCTTACCGAGGTAGTATATCCTGAAATAAATCTATCTTCAGGAGTTATCTCAAATTTTGTTCGTTTATTAAAAGAAGCACTCTCGATTAATTGGGGATCATCTGACAATTTCCAAGTATATCTAATACCATCCTCTCCGTTCTCACCTAAAGTACTATAACCTGTTAATTTAAGTCCCTGTCTGAAATCTGTATTCATTACTCCTCCCATATTTAAGATGAAAACAGATTATATAAAGCTTATTCAATGATGGATTATTAGATGAAATTCTCAAATATTGAAAAAATGAACTTATAAAACAGAATTTATTAATTAAATTTGCACTTTACTCTCTCACAACTTCTTTTATCTCACCTGCCTAAACAAGAACCATGTCTCTAACAAATAAATGCCCGATATGCAATTCTGATTCAATGCTTCAGGATGCAAAGCCCGTCAACTCGGAAGGCTTTTACTCTAAAATCTACAGATGTGAGAAAGGCCACGTATACAGGGTGAAGACATATTTCAAAGGCATAAAAAGGACTGTCGTTGAAGTCCTGGAGGGCGAGGAAGATGGATCCGTTCAAAACGGTGAGTAAGATAAGCATCCCAACAATTATTTTTGGAGTATTGGTTATGTTACTGGGATGGTTAATAACGGCAACCAGCAACCCACTTGTTCAACTCCAGCTAGGCGAAGCTGCACTTGTGTTCCTGTCCCTGTTCTTCTACTCCCTGACCATGGATAAGACAGAGGAAATCGAGGAGAAAATAAAGATTGTCTCCTCAGGAAGGAAAAAGCCGGCCAAGCTGGTGCCATAGCCTGAGGACATCATATTGTTTGAACCTGGATTCTGGATTGCCGTAGTTTGTCCATGATGAGATTTCGAACCTCAGAGTCTCTCATCAGGAGGCTCATCAGATTATCCATTTCCTTTCTTTTATCTTCAAACTCAAACATGCTCTTTGTATCAAGTGGACTGCCGCAGCGAATACAAAATTTTCCGTTTGGAATATTCATCTTTTGACAACGGGGGCATTTCTTTACGGCAACCTCCTGTTCTCTTTCCTCTTTCTTAAGGCCGTTTATTTTTAGAATGCTGTCTTCCAGATCATTGCCTGACAGGTGAACGTAAGTCGAAGGCATGTTAGATCCCTGTGTCCACCCAAAATACTGGTCCATTTGAGCATCTGTAAGATGGATTGCAAGCTCTGTTGCACGGGAATGCCTAAAGAGATGAGGGTAGATTCTCTTTTTAATATTTGCTTTTTCGGCAAGGGTTTTAATAATTTTTCTTGCACTGTTGTAACAAATGATTTCATCCTTGTGAGTGGCCCCTATTTTCAGCCATATCGGGGCATCTGGTTCATCTCTGAAAGGATGATGTTCAATCCATGCGGTTAGATAGGGAACAGATGATATTAATCTTATTTTGCGCATTCCAGTTTTCCCGTTACCAATGATTTTTGCCCCAATTTCATCAAATTTGATATCTTTAATCCGGAGGTTTAGCGTCTCCGCTATTCTGAAACCACTTTCATAAAGAAGAGAGACTAAAGCCCTGTCTCTTGAATGGTTGGCGACTCTTATCATTTTTTCAAGTTCTTGTTTTGTTATAAGATCCTCAGGTATTTTACGCTTATTCTTCCGGAATGTCGTTTTTATCCATTTGACCTTATCCGGATATATTTCATCATTTCCATTCAGCCATTTATAAAATCGTTTTATAACAATTTTGTAAGTTTTCTTTGTCCATTCGGAATAGTCTTTCATCTCAATTTTTCTTACAACCTTCAGGATGTCTTTTTTTTCTGCTTTATCAAAAGGGACCTCCATCCATTGGCTAAACTTGAATAAAGAATAGAGATATTTGAGAATTCTTTGCTTGCCCAAACCTATTGTACAACTATATTCATAAAATTCCATAATAATTTCCTTATTCGATTTGGAAATTCCGCTTTTCTCAATCGTTTCAAGAGCTTTTTCCATCTTAGAATCTGTTTTATGTACGTCCAAAACTTGCATAAACTAACCTCCCTTTTAAGGGATAAAATCAGAAAGACACACCAAACTTCAAATTAACTTTTTTGGTGGGCTCTGCACCAAAAGTAAAAAGCTCCCCTGAGGCTCCATACTTTTAGTTCATATCCCCTTTTTACACAGACAAGATTGCAAATAGTGCAAATCGTTCTGTAGCTAATATTTGGGAGAATTAGAATAAATAGTTAATATGGGTTTTGCAAAATATTATTTTAATTTTTTATAATCTCCATAATCATGGATAAAATCATCATAGTTTTTTTGCCTTTTTTCATCCATAAAGCTCCAAAGATCCAATTTATTAAGTATATGTTCAGCAATCTCCTGTTTTTGATGCTTCTTACCTTGGTGCCATAGGTTGGCTAATGCCCATTTATTATCGTTAATTTTTGACCGGAATAACTCAGAGTCAATAGTATCGATGATTTTATCGATTCTTTTTATGCCGTTTTCTCCATAATTACCAATTTTCGCCATGCAATATATGCTTGAACCTATCTCTTTACTTCTATCAATTTTAGATGGGAGAAAATTCATAAGTTTATCAGAATATTTTTTGTCTTTTAGAATTATATCTGTTAGATGATAAAGGCACCAAAATACCTCCTCCAAGTTATTCTCTCTTTTCTCAATTTGTGATAGAAGAACGTCAATGTTTACATTTTTCCTTACGCTCAAATAAATTTTTGCTAATTTAGTTTCATATAATGTTTGTAATCCTAATAAAGTATCCATCGGAGAATTAGTTACTCTAACTTTTTTAATTAATGCATCTAAAAACAGATTTGTTGATTTTTCACACATACATACAAGCGATTTTACTATATTGGAACAAGTAAGAAAGGATACCACATCATCCTTCATTTTATCCTTAATTAAAACAAGATTTAACTCATGGACAATGGATTTTTGGAAGCCATCATCTTTACAAAATTCAATACCTTGGAGACATTCTGAAATATTATAAACAAATTCTTCGTTTTCAATTTTAGATACCAAATGATCGATATCGATTTTTTTAACAAATTTGTTTATTTCTTTTTGAGAAATAAAATCTTCCTCTTGAACATACTCCTTAATTTTATTTAGAGATGAACTACACCTAGCAAACCAAAGACCAAAGAGAAAAAGACCTATATTTCGTATATCTTTACTCTCATTCAAGACGCTAGTTAATGCTTCAAATGTGTTATCATCCATTAGCAATTTTTTCAAAGGAACATTTCTTCGTCCCTCCAATCTTTTACAACGAAGTCCAACACCACCACACCCTCCATAAGTCGATTCATAGGAACATATTTTATAGACAATTTCTCCATAATTTTCTGGTCTTTTTTGTAAATAGGATTGATATATTCTCAGTGGGTAATTTTTAATTTTTCCAGAAAATACATTTCCTTCTAGTTGGTCTGTAAGATCAATTAACAAATCTGGATAATTATTCGTGGCTGTTTCTATATACAACTGTGCAATTGTAGAGTGAGGAATAGAATAAAACCCGCCATCATAGGTAATCTCACCGTATTTAACCAATTTCTTTAGTGTCTTTGGGCTAATTTTTATAACTCCATATTCCTCATTAAAAAAAGATTTTGATACCCCGACTTCAAATATTGAAAAGGGAGCCAACGTTAGTAATACCTTCGTCACCCCTCTTAAATCATGTTCCTCTTCGAATTCCTTATCCAAATCCTCAATATCCTTATTTACAAGGTCATATACCATTTCCATGTCGATGCCTTTTTCTGGCGCCCATGCCCTTAGAAAATAAGACAAAATCCATAGGTTTCCATCAGTTTCTTCTATGATTTGTTTTCTGTGTTCTGAGGAAAATTTATCAAAATCTTTTTTTCTTTCACATTTCTGTTTTTCTTTATATTTTGAAATAATTGAACCGATGATGGGATCTAATTTTTCCCTTTTCAACTCCCTTCTTTCGCATCTCTCAAAAACAATTTTTTCATTCCTTTTTAGATATCTATCAAATGAACTTGTTCCCGTAATAAGGAACCTGACCTTTTTGTTTGGATTTGCTATTTTATCAATGAGTTGAGCAGATTCAGAAGGACACTTGTGAATATCTTCAATTATAACCAGAGTTCTGTTGGAAATGTTTTCCAAATAGTTAAGTCCCTGTGAAATGTCGGAAACCTGATCTTTTATGTATGAACCAGAGATATGATAGACTTGCCACTTGTTTTCCTGTAGCTTAAGACCCACATTTCTGGCAATAACCGTTTTTCCGGTTGCTGGATCCCCTACCAAAAATTGTACCTTATTAAAACTGCGTTTTTTACCAAAATTTGGAGTCACACCTATTATAATATCACTAACTTCAGGTCTTCTTAACACCCATCCATTCACAAAATTGTAATTATATGGTCCACCTATCGGAAAGAATTCCTCTTCTAATTGAGGTGGTGGCTCTAATACCTCTTCTAAAGTTTGTAATCCAACAATGCTTTCAAACTTATTTTTTAATGTCTGAATATCTCTTTTGTTTTTATTGACAATTTCAATAAATTTATCTCTATTTTTATCGGAACAAAAATATTCTGTTTCCCCTTCAATTCCTTCAGCGTAGTAAACAAGAAGTTTATAGTTTTCGCCCACTTTTCTTATAAAAACAGCAGGACAATTATTGTCGAGCCAACGGTTCAAAGAATCAATTTTATTAACTACAATGATTCCTCTCCCGTTATTCATCTGCTTCAATTCCTTTAAATCACGTTGTTTAGCCTCTTCAATAGTTTTTTTGTAATCCTTAATTTTCTTCTCTTGTGCAATCCCCTTTAATTCACCTACCTTAATTCTTTTCTCTAATTTTTCGGAAAAAATGTCATAATCTCCTTCAGCAAGTGTTTCAAACTTGCTCTTTATGGAGGAAGCTGAAAGTCCAGGCGGATCTCCTTTCTCACAAATTAGGTCGCCAACAGCTCTTAAAAAAGTTCCATAGGTGATTCTGACTTTTTCCAATTCCTTGTCAAATTTCCTTTTCTCTAGTTTTTCTATTACTTCTTCCTTTGCTTTTTTCTTTAATCCCTTTTTATCTCTAATTTCTTTTAATTCTTCTTCGTATTTATCACTTTCAGTATCACCGGTAGGTGGCTTCCATATTGGAAGATCAAGCATCCCTTTAACAGATTTCCAATTGTTTTTGTTCTTTGTTAAAATATAATATTCTTCTATTTGGAAAATTTTCTTTGCCACGGTCTGCAAAACCCTCTCTTGCTATTTAAATAGGTAGTAATTCGGATAATTTTATATGTACGTAGAAACAGACCGGATTTTTAAAAGAAGGGATTTGTTTGACTCTTTGGAGGAAATCCGGAAAGTATCTGGGAAATCAGGGATTGTTAAGATGAATGGAATAAAAATATCCATTAATCCAATTGAGGATTTGTGGATGTTTATTGAGCCTTACAGAGGTGTTGAAGATTTTCAGCTTTTTGAAGGCTGGAAAAATGTAATAGATGGAATATACATGGATCTGCCTCCTACTGATGAAGCAAATAAAAAGCTGGATAAAGTGTATGGAGAAAGTTATGACATTATACTAAAAAAACCGGACCCTCTATTTGAATTATCCTTTGAGCCTATATCAAAAAATCCCTATGGTTGGGATAATTATAAACTTACATTTTCTGGTAGACGATTATGTGACTTTGAAGGTAAACATCTTGCAAAAGCTTTGGAAAAACCAAATACTTACAACTCAAAAAAATGTTGTGTTTGTCCTGAGGATTTTAAAAATTACTGTAAAGATGTTACTTCAATTTTGAATAAATATTCTACTTCAATTCCTGATAATATAAGAATAACAAAATAAAAATAACGTATTTTTTTGATTTTCTTTAAATAGGTATATAAAGGCGCTGTATGCAGTTTATAAGGGATGCCCTATACAGCGCTTTCAGTTTATAAAACTTCTATTCGTAACCGTATATAAAAAACTGCTGATCTTAGCTATGGATAAACATGACAAATGAAGGCAAAAATAAAAATGACGCTGGTGACGGTGCGCTGTTTTTCAGACGACTTCGGAAGTGTAGCAACTTAGTCAACCATCTGTATAACAAATGCAACCGAATTATTAAATCTTTCTATGATGGAGGTGGTTAATATCTACATTATTGGTCGGTGCATCCATCGGTTAGACGATGACAATGAAGAAATCTGTAATCAATTGCTGCACATCCACCTCAAACCAAACAGGGCTTATGTAAAGAAAATACGGAACAGGTGCGTGCATGTGGGTGAGGTGAATGGAGGGCGTGTGAAGGATTTGGAGGGTATTGTGTTTAAAACTGATAAGAAAAAGAAGAAAAGAGTGAATAAAAAAGGAGGTCAATAAGAATGAAAAAAGGTAGAAATCTAAATAAAAAAGAGGCAGGTAACGGCACGCTGTTTTTCGACCATCTTCTAAAGCATAGAGCCATAGCAGGTCCCATTTTGACAATCGAATCTGAATCATTAAATCTTTTGATAGTGGGAGGTAGATAGATGTCTGGTGAAGAAGACCCATTTAAAAAAATAATACACGAGTGGAAGCTCACAAGTGATTTGGAAAACGACTTCGCGACATCCACTATGAAAACATACATGAGGAAGAACCCTCACGCAGAATTTGACGAACATGTTATGATAGACATTTTAAGAATAGCGATAGGAAGGATAGTCACCGGATTAGAGGAGATAAAGAAGGAAGATAAAATTGAATGTCTGTTTGAAACCATGGAAAATTACGTTAATTACGATATTGAAAAGGAGGAAGAATATCAGAGAAAAATGAAGGAATTGGATGCAGACTTGGAAAAACTGCACAAGAAAAAGAAAAAATTAGTTGATAAAAAAGGAGGTGAAAAATAAAATGAATGTAGGACTTTGTTATGATGCTATTGGAAGCACATCTAATCGTATTTTATTATCCAATATAAAAAATGGCTTTGATATTCCAAATAATATCCAAGCCGAAACCATAGAATGCGAAACACCAACGCATTCTCAAGTCATGAAACTTGGTCACAATAGGATTGTATCAATACCCTTAGGGCTATTTGGCATGGGGGGATTTTTCAACGCCCAGCAATGTTATAATGCGTACAATTCGAAAATTGAAGAGGGGCTGATGACCGCCGAAGAGAAGGCGAGCAGGTCTTCTTTTACCTTGAAAATACAGTACTCAACTGTTTTCCCTACTGGAACGAGTTCCTCCATGGCCCCCCTGGTTTCCTACGCTGGAAAGAAATTCAACATGAAACCCTTGTCCATGGCAATCGTACCAAACAATAACGCTCCCAGTTTCCAGCTTTACAACATCGTAAATTGCCTAGCTTTGATGAATGGACCAATAATTCTGGTTGATGAAAATTTTGGTCAGTCAATCCCCGAGGAAATGAAGCACAGGGCAGAATATTGCATTGACAACCCATCAAATTTCTATTACACAGGCCAGTTTTCATTTGAGTTTGCCTGCACACTGGCAAGGCTTATATCAGGCGACCCGTCAGAGAAAACAAGTGGCAATGCAGACGACGAGGAACGTGAAGACGATTTTGCTTTCCTTGACGCCACCGAGAATGAAGGCAGGAATCAAATCGTGGAGCTTGAATCCGAAATCGGCGGCAGAAACGGATTGTACGTCATGCATTATTCCCGCACCCTTGAACCCAACTTTGAGGAATCGTCAATATTGAAACCGGGAATCCAGCCATCAGACCCAAAAGACATAATCATAATCGCAAAATACGATTCTTCAATCTCTGAAGACCAGGTGATAACCGACATCACATCAGCCCTTGAAAGACAGCAGTTAAAGGCATCCCGTTTTTTCTGCATGGCTTCGGACAGAAATGAAACATATGCATTGATCTCCACAAACGTGCCTTACAGATTAAAGAATTTAATAAACCACGTAAAAGGGAACAAAAGTCTAGGAGAGGTTCTGGAGAGAAGGTACAGAAAAACAATCCTCGCATCCGTTTGCCCGATTATGCGTGGCTCGGAAGCAAAGATTCTCAAAGAACGGCTGTCAAAGATATTTTTTCAAGACATATCCGAGTGGGAAGACTACGTTAAAAAACAGGGACATTCATCAGACTTAGACGAGCTGGCGAAAACCAATTTTTCATATTTTTTAGGTAAAGAACATGGAGTATTTTTAAAACCCGTGGGGTATGAAGAATGAAAAAGAAGATAGTAGTAATAATTGGGGCTGTTGTTTTTCTAATGCTATGCACGACCGCAGTTGCAGAAACAAAAATCCTGAGCCAGAGCATCAGGTACAGCGATAGCAGCGAAAAGATTGAAGGTTTTGTGAAACAGGGTGAACGTGTTGAAATAAAGATTTCTGTTCTCATATCGGAGCAGAAAAATGTAACGTTTTTCACAAGGCTTGAGAATCCAACATTTTACTTCGAAGAAGAAAAACTAACGGAAAACTCATCATTATTACTGGAGCTGGCTCCGGGAACACATAACATTCGTGTTTTAGGAGATGTGGGATTTGGAAAAAACAACGAGGAAATAATACTGCTTGGCAGCGACTCCATGTCCAAATACATCCTGGCAAGAATTGAGTCCCCGTTCATTTTAAAAGAGGAGGCGTACACCAATTACATCGTAACTGCCCTATTGAGCGTTATCGTTACTGGGTTTGCAGTATTTCTCGTGGTCAAAGGAAAGAAGGCCGTTGAAAAATCAGTCTCCGCAAAAAAGACGGAGAAGAAGCGGAAAAAAGTGCGTGAACTATTGAAAACGTATTTTCAAAATACAGCAGGAACTATAACCATTCCCCAGAAGCAGGAAGCAAAGAAATTGGCAAATGAAATTGATGAGGTCTTACATTGGCAATAATAATTTCATCCCAGCAATTCGTCAAAAGCCTCTACATCTTTATTTATGGCTTTGCTAGGTTGGATGTAAAAAATCAACATAAAAAAATATTCTCAATGATACCCATACCGTTTTTTCCAATTCTGAGTGTAATAATCGCATTGGTGTTGCTCTGGTTATTGCTGAAAAAGAGAAGGAAAAAGCTAAAGGTTGACGTGGAAAACTTTTTAACCAAGCGTAACGAGGGCATCCTTATTTCAATTTCTGATGAAAGAAGACCTGGTCTTTTAAATGCTAATAAGGAGAATTTGGCAAAAAAGATTGGAATTGCAATTGATAAAGACCTGATTGAACATGGCATGACGGCTAACCATATCTTCTTTTTACTGGGGAAAAAGGATTTGGATATTTTTACGAACGAGGTTCTTCAAATAATCGGTAACAAACATGTGTGGTTTTTCACCGAGCATGGCATTCAATTAAAGTGCAAGAATAAGTTAGAGAAAATC
>CAZXHI010000025.1:0-4426 GCA_964640555.1 uncultured Thermoplasmatales archaeon
GTTTTTTGTTTTATGATGGGATGCGAATTTAAAACTCAAGTGAAGCTTGACTATATCCAAGATTTTGAGATGATGTTTGAGAGGATGAAAATAGATCGTCCGCGCGAGGCAGCAGTATACTATGCAACTCTTGTGATAGACTGCCCAAAAGAGTTTTCTGATTTTTTGAAAACTGCTGAGGATTTGGCCAATATTACCCGACGCCCTCTTGAAACTGGACGGGCGTCATTATTAAAAAATGGACTAATAGCAAAGGTATTGTTCTCCCATGAAGCAGATGAAGACTTCGGAAGAGAGAGTTACCTTCCAGTACATCCAAGAGCAATATGGGAAAACATCAAAGATGACTTAAAATCAGTCATTGTAGAGGACACATATAGAGCTATAAAAAACCATTTGGAGGAATATAGCAAATGCTATACCAGTAATTTCAAAAAATATGGCATAAAACTTAAAAGAAATGGTAATGTGACTCTACAATACAGTGGAAAGTGGATATTATATACCGCTCTAAACAACTGTCTAGATGAGAATAGCAACCTTAAAATGCAGGTTGGCGGAGAGCGGTTGTTTGAAGAACCTTTTATAAAATACTTCAAGAAATTTTTGGATTTAGATACAAAGATTCAGCTAATAGTGGATACAAAGGATAGCATAAATGCTGCAAAGGAATTGAAGAAAACCTATGGAGATAACCTTGATATAAGATATTTTTCAGAGGAAATATCCGGAACGATACGTAACTATGTCTTTGGAAAAGAAATGGCAGTAAATGGTATCAAGATTCTTCCAGAAAAAAGTAGTGAGCCATCATACGTCGGCACAGCATATGTTAATTTAGAAGATATCGAGGTTTTAAACGATAAATTCAACAGCTTATGGGATATGGCAAAATCTCTAAAATAATTCCAAGAAATCCAAAATGGGTTGATACTTTTTTTACTTGAATCTAATCGTTTCAAGATTCATTGGAGCAACTGTATTCAGATTGAATTTCTTATGTACTGTGGAAGAGAGATCGAGACATTTGGATTCTTCCCCATGACCAAAAATAACTTTTTCGGGGCGTGGAGACATATTATTTATATAATTAAGAAGTTGTCTACGGTCACTATGTCCTGAGAAACCATCACATGTTTCAACGTTCATGTTCATCTTAATGTTGACTATGGTACCACCAATATTTAGAGGTAACTCGCCCCACCCCCGCTGAATTCTTCTCCCTACGGTACCCTCAGCCTGATAACCAACAAATATCATCGTGTTTTTTTTATCTTGAGCCCAATCCTTGAAATATTCCATGACTGGACCGCCGTTCATCATACCACTCGTAGCAAGCACAATGCATGGATCTGGATCTGCAATTATCTTCTTCCTCATTTCATGATTTTCAACACGCACAAAAATATCTGACAAAAGGGGATTTTCTCCCTTTTGGAATATTTGAGATCTAAGTCTGTTGTTAAGATACTCTGGATACGCTGTATGTATCGCCGTAGCTTCCCATATCATTCCATCAAGATACACAGGAACTTTTGGTATCTTCTTTGCCCGCATAAGATCTTCAAGAACGATCATAACCTCTTGGCTCCTGCCCACCGCAAAAACAGGTATTAAAACATGTCCTTTTTTCTTTAAGCACCGTTCGGCAATGTCTTTAAGATTCTGTGTAGCTTCATTTCTACTAGGTTGAAAATCATCTCTTCCCCCATATGTTGCTTCCATGAAAATGGCTTCAAGACGAGGGAAACGATTAACAGCAGGATCAAACAGCCAAGTACGTTCGTATTTAATGTCACCGCTGAAGGCAATATTGTAAAGCCCTTCACCCACATGAAAATGAGCGGTTGAAGAACCTAAGATATGCCCAGCATTGTGAAGCGTGAGACGTACGTCGGGTGTTATATCAGTAGTATCACCATAATCCATGGTAATGCAATGTTTAATAACATCACGTATGTTTTCTGCAGAATATGGAATTTTTCTCGCATCTGCAGCCGCAACTTTAAGGTAATCCATCTGAAGCAAGGTCATCATATCTCTAGTTGGAGGTGTACAATAAATGGGTCCATCAAAACCATATTTGTACAACAACGGTACCAAACCTGAGTGATCAAGATGTGCATGAGTAATCACAACAGCATCAATTGTTTCCAGAGGTAGAACCTCTGGAAGATGAATATATGGAGAACCATTGTTATCAGAAGAAACATCAACACCGCAGTCAATCAATAACTTACTATCTTGTGTATGAAGCATACTGCAGGATCTACCTACCTCTCGAAAGCCACCAAGAGCCACAACCCTAACAAACCTTTCCCCTTTAGATACACCCCTATGGAGTTTTCTACCAACCTTGCGCAATATCTCTTTTCTCTCATCACTCATCGATCTGAGATAACCGCGGATTTCCTTTACTGTCTTAGATTGAATTGGAGGAGTTCTGACAATATCAGGGGCCCAGTTTACGGTTTTCCGTATTTCATTGAGAAAAATACCCTGTTTACCAATAGCAACACCTGGTTTCATAACTTCAATAGTTACCTCCCCTACATCAGGCAGGAAATAGATATTGGTTATTTCAGCATCCTTTGGAATTATGTTTCTTATCTTCGTCTCAGCTGTTTCTATGTCAGTTATAACTGAAGGGTCTGGACGTACAACAATACGTCTCTGAAGCAACTTAGCTAGTTGCCTCACCAAATCTTCATTTGAAGCAAATTTATCAGGATGCTTTGTATATATAACAACCAATGCCCCCTCAAACTCTACGTCTGAAACATCAATGCTTGGTGGGATAACGCCCCGTACTTTTCCTTTTGTTTCTCGTAAAACATCATCTACAGTCATTGTATACCCTTTACAATTTTTTATACTCTAGCTATCTAGTGTTCAGAATAAATTATAAGAAATAAATATGATTTTTCGCCTACTTTGCAAGTTTATCCATACGCTTTTTTATCTCTTCTTTGGGAACTTCTTTGAATCCCTCTTTTGTTATAACCGCAACGCTTATCATGCCACCAGATGCAGAATCTCTATTCTTAGCTGCAGTTATAGCCCTTACAGCAAGATCTATTCCTTCATCTGCGGTTATATCATCTTTATAGTTATCTTCCAGAACACCAAATACATAGGGTGAACCAGAGCCTCCAGCTGTATATTTATCAGGTATCGCTCCACCCGCAGCATCTAGCGAATATACATATCCCCCTGTGTCATCATACCCACCTAGTATCAACTGGACATAATACGGAGCGAATTTTCTTTGATTCAATATGTTTGACATTAGTGTCGCTGCACTCTTAACAGGCA
This sequence comes from uncultured Thermoplasmatales archaeon, assembly GCA_964640555.1. Classification (GTDB taxonomy): domain Archaea; phylum Thermoplasmatota; class E2; order DHVEG-1; family DHVEG-1; genus JAUWWG01. The sequence continues at coordinate 3,316 of CAZXHI010000025.1, forward strand.
TCCTTACAGTTCTTTTTAATCTATATAAATTAGCCTCTGCATTAAGATAGCGAGCAAGAACTTGTAAATCTCCGACTAAACCTGCAGTCGCCAGTGCAAGATGTTCATCAATCTTATATAGTTTCTTTGTGGCTTTATGGGCAATGAGTGTTCCCATCGTCGCTCTTTGTTCAGTTGCAATTACTACGCCTTCTTTACATACCATTCCTAGTGTGGTAGTACCCGTCTTCTTTAAATCTTCTGGTGCCATAATAACTCCTCAAAATCAGGAAAAATACAAGCTAGAATCCTACAAGCTTTATATAAAACTTGCGCAAAGATTTACTTTTGTTCAGAGAACAATGCAGCAACCCTATTTACCTGATCCTTATGTGCCAAAACAGTTACTTTATCTCCGGAGAATAGTTCTATGTCATCGGTGGGAATGATAAATTTACGATCTCTTTCAACGGCAACTATTAGGCTCTTCTTTGGTAAACCTATATCAGTTATAGTCTTTCCAGAGAGTTTCGAATTTGAATTAATCGGTAGACGGAATATTTCAGCATACAACCCTACATTCATATATTCTTCCACAGTTGGATGTTTTATCGATTTATAGAGGTGTTCTGCCATTACAATATTGGGGCTTTTCACCATCTTCACATCTTTTTCCATGTACATAGGTTTACTCTCTTCCTGATTTACTACTGAAATTAGATGTTTTACCCCTTTGTTTTTTGCAAGGGAAATCACCATAAGATTTGTTGCATCATCTTTTGTTGTAGTTACAAGCACATCTGCTTTTTTTACCTCTGATTCGTCTAGTGTATCTTCCTGAGTTGCATCTGCATTTATTGCTACTGCATCGAATTTTCTTGCAATTTCTTCACACCTTGCTTGATCTTTATCGATTACTATGACGTTGTGGTTTCCATCTTTTAAAGCTAATTCAGTTAATCGCTTACCGATACCACCCGCTCCTACAATTACTATGTACATATGAGTCCCCAATCTTTAAACTGCTGAGCAGGTAAATTTATAGTTGTTATTAAAACTTTTGTTTGATTTAATTCTCAAGCATTATTTAATATATTCTATAGTGATATAAGCTTAATTAGTTAATGCCAAA